>NZ_JBGSQZ010000272.1:0-8429 GCF_041737865.1 Chamaesiphon sp. | reverse complement strand
GTGCTGTTGAAGGGATAAATAATAAACTCAAGCTAATTAAACGTTCAGGATATGGGTTCAGAAACTTTGCCAATTTTCGGTTAAGATGCTTAATTTGCTGGCGGTTATCTATTAGCTAGGCATACTTTAACCGGAAGAGCCAATTTGCAAGCAGATAAATGAATTAAACAATTATCCTTCAGAAAACCCAATAATTATAGACTGCCAAAACATTAGTAATTCAGCTCTACACACACAAGATAGCCATGTTAAAAATTCATTGATATTAAGTGAAGTTAGTTTAGCATCACTAAAACCTTCACAGCCAGGTAGAAGCTCAGTAAATAGAGAGCAGTATGAAAGAATAGAGATTATTGCAGCAATTTTAAAAAATGTTTACCCAGATAATATTGAAAACTGGATTCTTGATTTTTCACGCGACAGTATTCCAGAGAGCGAAATTATTATTTGGGAAAATATTGCAAAAGCTTTTATTAAAATTGACTCAGAAAAATATCTTAATGAAGAGCAAAAAAAAGAAGCTTATAAGTTGTTGCTAATGCGATCTCTTATGTCAACAGCCAACGTAATTGAAAGGTATAAGTCAAAACTGTTCTGTTTAAAGATCACAAAGAGAATTTTAGCTGCGTATAAAGCTAGTCCAAAACCAATGATTGTTGGTACCCGCGATAAACTGCGACACCAACGAGTGTGATATGGTCAGATTGGTGGTCAGTAGGAAATTGATATGCAATTGAAACCTTGGCAGTGGGCTATTCTAGTATCGCCGATCGCGAGTGTCGTTATATTCCTACTGATTGCTGCTGGTACTAAGATTCATGAGTGGGGAATTAATTGGATTTGGGGCGTATTTACGCTACTTTTGCTGGGTTGGCGATGGTTGTTGGTACGCTGGACAAAATCTTCGATCGATCGAGGTGCGGATGTCATTGCAGCGGCAAGTCGGGAACTCGAAGCGATTACGGCTAATGCTATGCCATTGACTGGAGATGCCGCAGCGCAGGTTAGTGCGGTGCTGCAAAAGGTAATTAGTGATTCACAAATCGATCGACCGATTTGGGAAGATTGGGCGACATTTTGGGCGCGATGTCAGGAATTAATTGTCGCGATTGCCAAGATTTATCATCCCGAAGTCAAATATCCACTGCTGAATATTTATGTAACTCAGGCGTATGGACTGATTCGGGGGACTACCGATGATATGGATGCTTGGATGCAGAAACTCGCCCCAGCACTCGATCGCGTGACTATCGCGCAGACGTATGAAGCCTACGAGACATATCAAAAATTGGCACCATCAGCGCAGAAACTCCTCAAAGTTTGGAATTGGGCACAATGGATACTTAACCCCGTGGCGGCGATCGCCAAGCGTGCCACCAAGGAATCCTCTAGCAGTGCCGATCGTCAGCTTTTGGTCAATTTGGGTCAACTCACTCGCGAAGCTGCCTTGACGAACCTCTGTCGTCAAGCTGTGACTCTATATAGTGGCAAGTTATTATCTTTGCCCCCGACTGTTACTCAAGTACCAACGGCAAATACTCAAACGCTCAGAGATATTCTAGTTGCTGCCGAACCACAGGCGCAGATCGAGCAAAAACCGATCGATATTCTCCTGGTAGGGCGCACGGGCGCGGGTAAAAGTAGTCTGATTAATACGCTATTTCAGGCAGACTTAGCCATCATCGATGTCTTGCCCAGTACCGACAAAATTCAAAATTACCAGTGGCACTCTAGTGGTGAAAGCCTGACACTTTGGGATAGCCCTGGTTACGAACAAGTCAATCGAGCGGATTTGCGAGCGCAAGTATTAGATCGTGCGGTGACTGCCGATTTACTGTTACTCGTCACTCCCGCGCTCGATCCGGCATTGCAGATGGATCGAGACTTTTTGGCAGATATTCAACGGACAGTTCCAGATTTACCGATCGTCACGATCGTAACTCAAGTCGATCGCGTTCGTCCGCTGCGAGAATGGACGCCGCCTTACGATTGGCAAGCAGGAATGCGTCCAAAGGAAATCGCGATGCGGGAAGCTGTGGCTTATCGAAATGAATTCCTAGCTACTTACTGCGATCTAGTCTTACCTTTAGTCAATGCCAATCCGAGTATCGATAGGCTGGCTTGGGGTGTAGACACATTATCATTAGCCTTGCTCCAATCGATCGCACCAAGCAAACAAATTCGCCTCGCCCGATTTTTACGCAACCTCGACGCTCGAATTGTTGCGGCTGCCAGCATTATCGATCGATATAGCCTCCAGATGACCACTACTCAGGGACTTACTCAACTACTCAAAAGTCCCGTACTAGAGTTTGTCTCTACCCTCACCACCGGATCGCCCGCTCTGGCGCAATTACTCACCGCTCAAATTCCGGTAGAGCAGTTACCAGTAGTCATCGGTAAATTACAAATGGCGAAGGACTTGCATTCACTCTTAAATACCAGCCACACCAAACCAATTGACTTCAATCTCTTGACACTGTGGCCATTATTACTCAACAACTCTGCCGCCCCGAATAAAAATGCTTACGCTTTCGGTCATGCACTGGTAGAGTATTGGACGCAACCAACCACAATCGCTGGCGTGGACTCTTCGCCAGTGCAGCTTCAGCAACGATTCGATCGCTATCTAGAGCTTTGATAACTCCCATCTTGCACCAGTCTAAATCTACTAGTGCTTAGTAGTATAGAAGGGTACCCATAAGGGGCACCCCTACAGGTTAATTGGGCGTTGCTGAATTGATGTATGGAAGAGGGGAGAGTGGGGGACTGCATCATGACCGCTTGCCGACGACGCTGGCACGCGGCTGGAATTTCTGTAGGAGATTAAAATCCTTGCGCTGCAATGCTTTCAGCGATTTCAAAAAATAAGCTCAATTTTATTTAGCAACATTTCTGGAAAGTGAATAGCACGATCTGTAGTTATTGATACGAGCACACAAGACACAACTTACACTGACAGTTAACTTCCGGCAAAACACTGAGTAAAGTTCAAATTAAATCTCAAACTTTTACGGAATTAACCAAATAAGATTTGTAGTCTCAAGTGTAAGTAAATCGCTAATTCACTCACTTACCAATCGGAATATACAATCATGAACTTCAAATCTATCATCGTTCTCGGTTTAAGCGTCGCTACTCTCGGTTTAACTCTTCCTGCTCATGCTGACACAGCTACAGTTGTCAACACCGATCAAAATGCGGTAGTTACTGGCAACGGCAACAATACAAATCAAAGTATCAGAACCAGAGTCAACAACAATCAAACTGGTCGTCCAAATGGTAGTAGCACTGGTACTTCCATCAACAGCAGTCAGAATTCTGATGTTTTGGGCGATGGTAACAACACTAATCAAAATACTAACACCCGCATCAATAACTCTCAACGTCGCAGTCGTTAAGTCATGATTCCCGCTGGGACAAATCTGCACTAACGATCGCATTTTAGTCAACTCACTCATTAACTCATCGGCATATTTATCATGAACTTCAAATCTATCATCGTTCTCGGTTTAAGCGTCGCTACTCTCGGTTTAACTCTCCCCGCTCATGCTGACACTGCCAACGTCGTTGACACCAATCAAAACGCGGTCATTACTGGTAACGACAACAAAACTGGTCAAAATATCGACACCAAAATCAAAAACAGCCAATCCGGTCGTCGCACTCCTGGTGGCACTGGTAGTTCCGTTACTAGCGGTCAGTCTGTTGATGTCTTAGGCGATGGCAACAAAACTGGTCAAAATACTAACACCCGCATCGAGAATACTCAACGTCGTCGTTAAGTCACGATTCCCGCTGGTAGTTGTCTGACACTTCACTGACAACTACTACTGTGGCTAATCAATCGATTTTAACTAACGCGCTCACTTACTCGATCTTGTAGGTGAGCGCGTTAATTATTGAGGTTTGGGTTAATAGAGACAACCATCCACCATCCACCATTCACCATCCACCATCCACTCACTACCCCAGCCTAATTTGAAACTGGTTCGGGAGTAATTGAGGAAAGGTTGCCAAATCGTTATATATTAAGTAACTTACCTTGGAGTAATTTAGACCCGTCAGGTAATTTGTACCGCTTGACCACATTCTAGATCGAGCCTTAATTATTGTGGCGATCGCATATATCCATGAATAGATGGCAGCATATTAGCTTAGTTTCAGGCATCGCACTGCGCTGCTTTGGTTTGGTGGGGTTGATGTTCATAACTAGTTGTCAAAGTAGTAATCCCAATGTTGCTAGTGGCGATGAAGGGAGAATTACCGTCGGGACAACTCAAAAACCGCGTACGCTCGATCCTGCTGATGCTTATGAATTAAGATCGATCGCCTTGATTCGGAATTTGAGCGACAGGTTGTATACTTACGATCCTGGTAGTACCCAAGTCAAACCCCAGCTAGCGACAGCTTTACCAACAGTTAGTGCCGATGGTTTGACATATACAATTGCGCTCCGTCAGGGGGTAGTCTTCCACGATGGCACCCCTTTTAATGCCGCAGCGATGGCATTTTCACTCCAACGATTCATTCAAAATAAGGGGAAGCCAGCCTTTCTACTAGCCGAGCGAGTGGCTTCAGTTACAGCTACCGGAACCAACGAACTCACAATTAAGCTCAAAAAACCCTTTGCAGCCTTCCCCGCGATGTTAGCCTTTCCTGGTACCTGCGCGGTATCTCCCAAAGCCTACAAGATTGGGGCAAATCAATTTGAAGCAAATACCTTTGTCGGCACAGGGCCGTATCAACTCCAAGAGTATGGTACCGATCGAGTAAAATTAAAAGCGTTCGATCGGTATTGGGGTGCCAAACCACTCAATCGGGGCGTAAACGTCCAAATTTTTTCCAATAACTCGGCAAACCTCTACAACTCCTTTCGTACCGGAGCCGTCGATGTCGCCTTCCAAGCCCTCGAACCAGATCAAGTCAAAAGCCTAGAAGAAGGAGCCAAAACTGGAAAATGGCAATCGATCGCGATCGATGGTAGTGTGACTAGTTATCTGATCCTCAATGTCCTCCAAAAGCCGCTAGACAATCCCCTAGTCCGTCAAGCACTAGCAGCTCTAGTCGATCGACCCACCATCAACGAGCGCATCTTGTACGGGCAGGGCAACCCCTTATACAGTATCGTTCCCAGTACCTTTAGTGTCTCCCAGCCAGTTTTTAAAAACGCTTATGGGGACGGCAATATCGCCAAAGCTAAACAACTGCTCACCCAAGCCGGATTTTCGCCCCAGAACCCCGCCAAAATTCAAATTTGGTACCCCTCCGGTTCTACGCCTCGCCGCCTGACAGCGGGCTTCCTCCGTGCCTATGCCAAGCAAAAACTGGGGGGGATGCTCGAACTCGAACCAAACACGATCGAGTCAGCATCGTTCTTTAAATACGCCAGCAAAAATATCTACCCAGCCACCCTCCAAGACTGGTATCCCGACTTTCTCGATCCTGATAACTTTGTCCAACCCTTCCTCGAATGTCCCAAAGGTTCGGTATCCCAAGGATGTCAAGAAGGGGGTAGTCAATCCCAAGGATCGTTCTATTATAGCGATCGAATGAATCAACTCATCACCGCCCAAGGTAAAGAAGCAGACCCCACCAAACGCCAACTAATCTACGCCGATATCCAAAATACGATCGCCCAAGATGTCCCACTCATCCCCCTCTGGCAAACAAAAGATTTTGTCTTCGCCAAAAAAGGCATGAGCGGCATCGAGATCGATCCCCTTCAAAATCTCCTTTACTCAACTATGAAAAAGTAAATTCAGCACTAATAAACCTTTGCGTAACTTTGCGAGATCTTAGCGACCTTTGCGTTAAAAAAAGCACCAACCAAAACTCAGTACCAAAATCTTCTTTACTCAACTATAAAAAAGTAGATTCAGCACTAATAAACCTTTGCGTAACTTTGCGAGATCTTAGCGACCTTTGCGTTGAAAAAGCACCAACCAAAACTCAGCACCAAATTCCCTAACCCCAAATCATGTCTCGATCGAAAACCCTCCAATACTATCTAGCTGCGCGACTACTCCTAGCTCCCTTAATGTTGTGGACGATCGTTACCTTAGTATTTTTCCTGCTCAAAGCCACCCCAGGCGATCCGGCCGATGCCTTCTTAGGTAATCGAGCATCAGATGAAGTAAAAGCAGATTTACGAAAACAATTAGGCTTAGACCAACCAGTTTACGTTCAATACTTTAGTTACTTATTTAATATTCTACGTGGAGACTTTGGGAAGTCAATTACTAGTTCTGGCAAAGAAGTTTTGATAGTAATTCAAGAAAACTTTCCAGCTACTTTAGAACTCGCGATCGGCAGTATGCTAATTGCCTTTGTTGTAGGGGTGACAGTGGGCACGATCTCCGCATCTCGTCCGGGTACTATCTCTGAAGTTGGGGGAAGATTATTTGGGATAATTAGTTATTCATTACCGATTTTTTGGGTAGGGATGCTATTGCAATTAGTATTTGCAGTGCAATTAAATATTTTCCCCCTCGGCGGTAGATTTCCAGCGAACTTAACCCCACCTGTAAAAATTACTGGACTCTACACGATCGATAGTTTATTACACTTCGACCTAGGCAGCTTTTTTGTCTCACTCCATCATCTAGCTCTACCCTGTCTCACACTTGGCGTATTACTGAGCGGAATTTTTGAACGGATCGTGCGGGCAAACCTCAAGCAAAGTATGAAAGCCGAATATGTGGAAGCCGCCAGAGCTAGAGGCATTCCCGAACAACGAATTCTGATCTCTCACGCTCTCAAAAATGCAATGATTCCGGTAATTACCGTACTGGGTTTAACTACCGCATCCCTACTCGGTGGTGCTGTTTTAACTGAAGTCACTTTTTCTTGGCCGGGATTGGCAAGCCAATTGTATGAAGCGATTTCCAATCGTGATTATCCCACAGTTCAGGGAATTATGGTATTTTTTGCCGCGATCGTGGTAATTGCCAGCATTGCGATCGATCTGATCAATGCGTGGATCGATCCACGTATTAAATATTAGATTAGTTACCGATCGTCCCTTCCTGGGAGGGTTGTCCGTAAGGCTTTCCAAATTTGACAAATATGAGCTTCTAGTCAGAGAAAGACCTTCGGCTCGATTCTCCAAGGGAGCAACTGAGCCGACTTAAAACGTCGTCTAATGGATGAAAGAAACTTTGGTTGAGTGTGTTGGGTTTCGCCTTGCTCTACCCAACCTACATATCCATGCTCTGAGCTAGTTTCAGGTTGAGTTCCTTAGAAGAGGCTACGCCAACGGCTCGTCCCGAAGGTTGGCGGTACGATCAAACCTCTAAGCCTAATTTATTGTAGTTAGCAGAAATTTACAGCTTATTGAAAAAGTCGCTCGCGATCGCTGATGTTTTTGATAATAAACTGTATGGGTCTGTCTCACCATATGAACCGATCTTTTTACTAAGTCTCGGATTAATCATCAGCGGCAAATCCAGAAAGCTAAAATGACTGGCGGATTCTTGGGTGAGTACTTGTAAATTTGCATTACCTGCAAGTTGCTGGATGCGGGTTCGATCTTTTGCCATCATTGAATTATGTACTGATTGGGACTTCCCATCATCGATTGTATATTTCTCTCGATTAGACAACATTAATAAAAATTCTTTTTCTGGATAGCTGAAATCGATCTCATCAATGTAAAAATATCCGTTAAAATTGACAGCCTTAGAAATTCGACGATCTCGTCCGCAAGCTACGAAACTAGCCGAACCGCCGATCGAATGTCCAGCCGCAAATATTTTTTCGATGTTAACTTTGCGATCTAAAAAAGAATTATCGGTGGAATTCATACTTATGACTCGATCGACCACCATCGAGATCTGATTTGCCTGAGTTACCGCAATCTTACTGATTAATAAATCCGGTCTAGCTAAACCATCGGATATTTCCTTGTCCATGCAGATTTGCGCTCCATTTACGAGCATCGTGCTGACACTTAAACCAGGATGATCGATACCCACAACAATAAAACCGTGGCTAGCAAATTCTAAAGCGTAGAAACTATTCAGAAAATTAATGCCTAAACCGGATGAAAATAGGACAACAGGGAAGTTAGATTGAGACTGACTTAGTGCAGCATCGATCGAGGCTGGAATTTGAATATGTCCGAGTAGAAGAGGACTAAATATCAGCTTGAACAGTAGATTTACAATTAGATTTTTAGAGAAAGTTTTACCAAGTTTGCCTAGATAAGGACTATCAATAACTAGATCTCGATCGGTTGGATACCATACCTTGGCAATGATGCCCGACTGACTGGGTGCATCCCAAATGGGAGCATCCCACTTTTTATTTAGCGATCGCGAATTAACCCGTTCAGGTAAGCGCCGCGGTGCGCGAGTACTTGAGGAACATTTTCAGCTTTCCACTGCGCCCCAGAGATTTTAGTACGGCGATCGATCTGTTTAATTGTA
>NZ_JBGSQZ010000189.1:0-24882 GCF_041737865.1 Chamaesiphon sp. | reverse complement strand
ACTCGCACCGCTGAAGATATCCCCAGCTACGATCGGGCAACAGAAGTTGAACGGCTTGGTTCGAGCGTTCTGTACTTACCTCAAAGCACCTGGCGCGAGGTAGCAACTGCTGGTAATTAGCTAAAATGGAGAAGCCCTAGTAAGTAGCATTACTAAGGCTTCTCAAACATCTTCTAAAATCACTATTACTAGGATAACCTATGTCACTAACGATCGAAACCGAACTCAAAGATATATTCATCAAGATTGACAACCGCCTCGACCGCATGGAACAAGGCATTAATGAATTAAAGTTAGGTCAATCTGAAATCAAGGGTGATATAAAAGCTCTTGATGAAAGACTTAGTGGTAAAATTGCAAATCTTGAAACTAAAGTTGATGGTCTGGCCACACGAGTTAGTAGTCAAGAGTTTCTATCGCGCACGATCGTTGGCGGTTTAGTTCTCATCATCCTTGGTGGTGCCGCCAAAATGTTCTGGAATTTCCCCGTTAGTCCATAGCTTTACCAATACAATCTCTCATCTCATCTAGCACCAGTCACATTTGAAGACTGGTGCTTTTTTGGATTCTTACTCACATCATCAATCTCAAGGAAATAAGCATTATGTACGAATCGAACAATAAAAAAGTTGAGAAAATTGTCAACCTCATTCAATCTCATGGATGTATTGTTGAAGGCAAGAAAATTAGCTTAGACGATCTACCGCTGCTTTGTCAGGATCTAAATGATTCGGATAAAAAAGAGATTGTAGGTCTAATTCAATCCATTGATGATGAATTATTTCATCTCTACGGCGATCGTCAATATCTAGATATTCAAATCCAGTCTTTAGAACCAGTTAGAGAAAAATTAGCACAGTTAGTATGAGTAGTTTTCTTCAATCCCAATCATCAAATTATTAAAGGCGCAAAGCAAATGTCAAAAGTAACTCTGAAAATGACTCAATTAGTTGAAATATCCGCTCAAATTGAAGTGGAAGTGAAGGATGTTAAAAAGTTTCTCGATAAATATTCATCCATGTCCTACTTAATTAGTGTCAATACGGATGTTGCTAGCTTGGACTGTGACTTTGATGATTCAATACACTCATTCGATTATGAGTTAGAAGATGAAGATGGAGATGATTGTAAAATCGTTAAAGGTAAAATCGTCAAAAAATGAACCATTCAGAACGATCGCCCATTGAAAAGTTAAATCCTCATGAGAAATGGCATAGATTCAAGTCATTACCCTTTAAGATTCAAGAACGCATCGTCAAACTGCTTGTAATGGCAAGAGGTGATGGGCTAGTCCCAATCATTGCCAGAGAAAAACTCAATAGACTGCACGATATGACTGATACCGAAATTATTAACTCATACAATACTTTGTTGGAGCAACAACCTCATGCAAACTGCAATAGTTAAATATCAAATCGGATCTTACAGTGGAAAGATGAATTTCTTAGTAAATGAAAACGATCCAAACGATGTTGTCATTGAAAAAGCAAAAGCTTAACTATTTAAAGAAGCTGGAACGACACTGCCAATGGAAAATGTGAGTTTTACTATCATCGATCGCATCAATGAAGTCCGAGATTCTTAAAATCATTTACCTACTCAACCTTTAACCTTTGAATATGATGGATAATTCCGCTAACAATAATTCCCCTTCCCGTCTCTGGTTCGCCCATAACTGGGAGTCGGAGAGCTTCTTCCCTACTCAAGAAGAAGCAATTGCCGAAGCAAATTCCGATCTTAAATGTTGTCAAGATCCAGACGATGGTTCTTGGGCTGATTACGTCGAGGATATCTATGTTGGCTACGTCACTCACCAAGTCAAGCCTAATGCTGACGGGTACTCATTAGAACCGACGCTAGATCGCAATTCTCTCTCTTGAAAGGCTTTGCCAACGAGTAGTTGCAACAGTTTTAGCAGCCCTGAGATATTTTCAAGCAAATCGTGACGATATCCTAGATTTAGATCTTCCACATTTTGTCGATGACGAACCACTATCGAGTGATGAAATCGACGATTTGTGCGAAGCCATTTGTCTGAGCGAAGTCCAACTATAGATTCATAGCTAATCCAAGCACACCATAAGCTGTCAGCGCGTTAACGTGCTGGCAGTTTTGCTTATCCTCCGAACCAAAAACTATGTCTAGAAGCAAACAAGTAGATTGGGCAATCTGCCGGAATTTACCTACTCGAATTTATCGCAATTTACTGAATGGCAAAATGAGCTTACAACAGCAAATTAATAAAAGCTGGTTAGTCATCGGTCATGTAACTGATGCAGTCATTAAGTTGCCTCAATTCTATGTCTCCGAACCAGGACGACAAAGAGTGATTGCGAGCAATCAAAAAAATGTTCATGCCTATTCAAGCGGAATTTTGCTCGATCCTTCCTCAGTATCGATTCCCCGTAGCGAGCTAAGAGAAATCTACTATTGCCCGTACTCTCAAGCTTACTTTACTTGGAAAAACAGCAATGAGCCTTTATCATCTGCTGACTTCTTAGTTGTAATTGATAACCGAGTATTTTGTACTGTCGATCGTCAACAGCCTCAACTATCCCTATTCTAACCATGCAGCACTTCTATAGCGGCTGGCATCAAATTAATAGCGGGGAAAGTGGTACCAAACACTTTTCCCGCTGCTTAGTTTCTGCCCCTAGATTGCAATCGCGCCGCAGTTTATTTCCCATTCAAAATTGGATCTTAGACTGTGGTACATATTCAAGGTTCCATTCACATGGTCAACATTTACCGATCGATATCTATGTCGCCCTTGTCAAAACTTGGCAACATCACGGCTGTTTGGATGCTTGGGTGAGCCAAGATTGGTTGTGCCACCGCGCCATCCTTAAAATCACAAACATGTCAATCTATCAACATCAACAGTTGACGATCGATCGTTACGATCGACTTCTCGATCGCAATCTGCTAACTTACCTGATGCCAGTTTTACAAGGCGATCGACCGATCGACTATGTTTGCCATCTCGAAGATTATGGCAAGCGTCTAGCTCAAGATCAATGGGTAGGAGTGGGCAACATCGCCCACCTGCCGCCACAACAAATCGCCCAAATCTTACTCCAGATTAAGTCGGTACGCCCCGATCTGCGATTACATGGCTTCGGCATTAAGTCTCGCGCTCTAACAAAGCCACTGATTTGGGACTTGCTGTATTCTGCCGATAGTGCCGCTGCTGGGCTATCTCGTGGCAGGGGGGACATCAAATACTGCAACAGTAATAATCCTCTAACCGCCGTTGCTTATGCGGCTAATATCAGAGAGCCAAATCCAACGATTTTTCGACAAATAACTATTAGTAAATAGATAAAAAAGCTATGTCAATATACAACAATACTTATAACTATAGAATTCCAGGTCATAAGAACGACTCTCAATGTCGGCTCTCAATCCCATCACTAGATTCTACTCCAGCTATTTCGGAAACGATTGACTATGGAATTAAAGTAATCGTTTCCGAGCTGCCAGACAATCCAGGTATGAGTATCTGCAATGCCTTTGAAATTCTAGCGCATAAAATCTGTCTGGAGTTTGAAATCGATCCCCAACGATTGATTTATTTAGAGCATTGGGGTAAATGGACAGCAGCAGAAGGCGGCTACGAGCGCGAACAAGAAGAATACTCTCTGGTTAAGTTTGAAATTGTCAATAACCGCCCTCGTTATCCTGATTGGAGATATTTAGGAGAAATCGAAGTATATCTTGTCAAGCAATTCTTAACCATATACCGATGAATGCCAACAAATCATCGGTATATGGTTAGAGCGCGACCTCAATGTGCGATCGAAACAAAGCTTTAACTAAACGATGTTTAGTGGTGAAAATACCATGTGCTTACCTGCTTTTGACGAAACCTTTACATCTATCCCTACAGATGTAGAAGAAATAATCGCACTCCAAGAACGTATCGACGATCTGAAATGGGAACGAGCGTGTGAATTCGCACACGAAGAAGCTATGAAATGGCTTGACGAGCATAGCTTTTAGTTAAATGAGTGAGTAACCAATTGGTTACTCACTCATTTTTTCTGCACTAATCGATTTCAATACTCACTTTTTCTAACACTCATACTTATTGACGTTAGCACAGTCGTCTCATATCATTGAGGTATAATAAAACTTGCTGTGTGCGACCCGAAAGGCGCACCAAAGAGTGAGTCCCTTAAAAAGACTCCA
The DNA here is from genome assembly GCF_041737865.1 of Chamaesiphon sp. Taxonomy (NCBI): domain Bacteria; kingdom Bacillati; phylum Cyanobacteriota; class Cyanophyceae; order Gomontiellales; family Chamaesiphonaceae; genus Chamaesiphon; species Chamaesiphon sp. Next base: position 20,691 of record NZ_JBGSQZ010000189.1, on the reverse strand, counting down.
GTTTAGTAGTCAAGACTGTACCCGCCCAAAGGTGCATTGCTGGTAACGGCAATGTATCAAAGCTAGAGGGTTAAGTGTCTGTTGCGAACCGAATCATACGAAGAAACAACGGGCTAGGGTAAGACGTATATGGTTAACATTTGTGAACTCGCGATTAGACTTCGTTATTTTAGAATAACCAACGATGATTAGGTTATTACAGGGAGAAGGTCAAACACCGCAGCATGGTTTGATTAAAGAATTAACTTCAGTTATTAGTTAATTTGGACTACCAAATACCCTCGGAGTATAGCGAGAACCTAAATACGTCGCATCTCAATGGTGTGAAACGGGGCAATCCCCATTAGTTCTTTAATTAACAATTAAAGTAAGCCAACCGTAAGGAAAGCCGAATTAATAAGGGGGAAGAGGATATTGAAAAAGCGAACGCCATTACTCGAAAGGGAACAGGAAAAAGCTAAAAAAGCCAATAACTGGATGGATAGGGTAATACCCAACTTGAAAGAGTGCTGACTTCAACAGGTGATTCAGTCTGAATGTTCAAAGTAAAAGAACCGAACTTAATCAGAAAAGCTAGATGCAACAGATAACTGATGTAAGCGTAACGATTAAGAACAGTGACTGGCATAACGTCAACTGGCGGAAAGCTAATCGCATCGTTAGGCAATTGAGACAAAGGATATTTAAGGCAACTCAAAATGGTGACATCAAAAAGGTACGTTCGTTACAGCGGTTAATGCTCCGTAGTTACTCCAATGTCCTGATCTCTGTGAGAAAAGCGACACAAGATAACCACGGAAAAAAGACCGCAGGGGTAGACAGGGTTTTAGTCAAGACACCCCTGCAAAGGATGAAACTAACTAACGACCTTGCCATGAATAACAAGGATTGGCAACCAAAACCTGCCCGACGAGTATACATACCCAAATCAAACGGAAAGAATAGACCGCTAGGCATACCAACCATTAGAGATAGGTGCCTCCAGGCAATCGTCAAGAACGCCTTGGAACCTTACTGGGAAGCCAAATTTGAGGGATGTAGCTATGGTTTCCGCCCAGGACGCAGCGTTCATGATGCCATTGGCAAAATCTATCTAGCTATGCGTCCTAACAAGACAAAAAAATGGATAGTAGATGCTGATATCAGCGGATGTTTCGATAACATTGACCATCATAATCTGATGAAATCAATTGGGAATTTTCCCGGAAGGAGATTAATTAGTGCATGGCTCAAATCAGGTTATGTGGATGATTCGTCATTCCACAGAACCGAATCTGGAACCCCGCAAGGGGGAATTATCTCACCACTTTTAGCCAACATCGCCCTTAACGGCTTGGAACAACACTTAGGTGTTAAATACAACAGTAAGGGAGAAATTAGAGGAAAAAGAATACTGGTAAGATACGCGGACGACTTTGTAATTATGTGCGAATCAGAAGATGATGCTCTTAAAGCCAAAGAAACCACAGAAGAATGGCTAGGACTAAGAGGTCTGGAACTTTCTAAGGAAAAGACCAAAATAGTTCACATTTCTAAAGGATTCGACTTTTTGGGATTCAATATCAGACAATATAAAGTCAATAATACCAAAACGGGATGGAAGCTACTTATCAAACCTAGCAATAAGTTTGTGAAAGAAGCCAAATCAAAAATCAGGAAAACATTCCTTAAATATCACGGACAATCAGTAGGATTGTTAATTGCTGAAATTAACCCCATCATTAGGGGAATCGCGGAATACTGTCGAAAGGTAGTAGCAAGCAAAATCTTCAGTAGTTTAGACAATTACCTATTCACTAGACAAAAAAGGTACGTCAACAGAACTCACCCTAACAAGCCATATAAATGGAAAAAAAGGAAGTACTGGGGAAGAATGAATTTGTCAAGGGAATCTAAATGGGACTTTGGCGATAAAAAGGTCGGGGCATACATGCTCAAATTCTCTTGGTATGAAATCGAGAGACATGCAATGGTAACTAAGACTGCCTCCCCAGATGACTCTAATCTAAAAGGGTACTGGGAGAAAAGATGGGAAACTAAAGCGTATAGCGAAGCCACTAGATACAATAAAACCAAAGAAAAAGTAGCCAACCGACAAGGATATAAGTGTACCGTTTGTGGGGAATCGCTTTTTAACGAGGAACCGATAGACCTACACCATATTATCCCCAGAATCAAAGGAGGAAAAGATGAAAGCAGAAATTTAGTCTGGGTTCATCAATACTGCCATCACAAAATCCACCATCAAAAGTGAATTGCTCAAGCCGTGTACTTGGAAACTTGTAAGCACGGTTTATCGGGGGGAAAGGGGTAGCAATGCCCCCTACCTACCCTACAATATTCAGTATGCCAAGAAAAAAACAGAGATCGCCACAGAGAATCGAACTCGAACGTAGGATAGAAGCATTTCTGTATTGGAGTGTCTGTATCACGCTTCTGGTGCCAGGGCTAATGCTTAGTGTCGTGTATTTTAATAAATCCATCACACACCACGATTTTATCTTTGCAGTCCGCCTCCAAACCATCTTATTCGCTACAGCTTTTTTCTGTTGCCCATTAACGCCGATACCGTCCTGGTTTCCGTTGAAAATTTGGTACCGCTTTCTAGTCTTTGCAACTGGGCTTGTCGCTGTAGAGATAGTATCTGCGCTATAATCTTCAAGCGAAGTTTAACGTATTAAATATTGGATGCTCTACTTTCGATCTCCCACATATTATCTCGCCAGTCTGTAAAGTTAACACGACGAATTTCACCATCCGAAGATTGACAAGAAAATGCTGCTTCTCGATGTTCTATTTCAGGGTGGAGTGCAACAACTTTTTGTGACTTATGACCGAGTTGGCATACGATATCACCTTCCTTAACTGAGTGAAATTCTCTCCATAACTTGAGTAGAATCAATTCTACGCGATCGAGTGGTTCGGGCTGCCAATATTCTTTGAGATCTGTTTTGATTTCGGCAAAAGTCCCTGCAAACCAAACATCGTAGCCATCGCCACTGAACTCCCAGTAATCCTCTTCGGGAGATTTCTTTAGAAATCCTGCTAATTCGCTATCGACGTATTCATTATTCTGTGAATCGTAATGAAAGACCCGATTATTGATGATAATATCATCAACACTGTAGTTGTTTTTTTGCTTGATGCTTGATTTAATCTGGGTGGAAAACTCTTGAAAAAATATATGTGATTTCACAATTACCTCGACTTTTTTATATTATCCCAATAAGACTTAGCAACTGGTAAAATATCTTTTTCCCATAAACACTGCACGTCTGCGAACCTAGCTTGTAAGCCTGTCGGAATTAGCGTATTATCTGGGTACTCTAATCCGCCGTGCAAGTAGATTGCTGGACAATTCTTATTTGGTAAATTGGGCAGCTTACCAGATAAATAGTCGAGCATTTCTATTTTAAACAATTCTGCGACTCCTCCACCGAAAACGACCTCATCGAGTGGAAGCTGAATTGCCAACCACTGAACGAATGAATTCCAAAATTTACCTTTAGATATATCGATTGCTTTGAGGAGGTTGTCTAGCTCCTGTTCCCGCGCGGTCGGGTTATTTCGCATTAGCATCTTCACTAGAGGGGTTTTATCCTGTCCGTTGCTGAGTAAGTACGTCGCGACCCCTGCGGTTATCGTTTTGTCTTTGTATGCAGATGTGGCTAGCTGAATATCGTTAACTACTGTTGCGAAGCCAAGATCGGTCGAACGCAACCTTCGATAAATACTATTTTGAACTACAAAGCAGCTTGAATTCCGATGCCCCATCATAATTACCCCTAACTGGCGATCGGCTAGATCGCAGTGTTCCTCGTAAAAAAGTGCCAATCCACCACCTTCAGGATGGCAGTTAAAGTACTTGAGGTTGACTTGCAAGCTTCCCATTGGCGTATCGAAGTTTTTAAACGCCTCCCTGAGATTATCTTCTAGTATATCTCGATCCACAAGCTCGCCAGCAGGAAGCAAACAGGAAAGGAAAAGTCTAAACTTCTTGCTGACGTTAATTTGAGCTAGTTGAGCTGCTACGGTAATGGCTGCTAAAGTCCGCCCGATCGCATTGTTGGATTTTGGTTCGGTAAGGTTCAACGTAGATCTGAACACATCTTGGGCTAATTCCCCAACTGCATAATAGCGATCGTTGGTTCCAACAAAGGCATGTCGAGCTGGATCTGAACTGAAGTTTTTACGATACCCCTTTACAGCATCCGCTGAAACCTCTATTATCTCTGGCTGCATCGTGAAGTATTTCGGTGTGTCGTTGAGTTCCCTACTATAAACAACCTTTAAAGCACTACTTCCGTAATCCACCACCGCGTATAGATGTTCCATAATATCAATCTTCCTCACTCTTCTAATTTAGTGATTTTCTTGAGCGGATTAATCGGCAATTCATCGTCAACTTCATCAACTTCGTCTTTTTCGAGCTGCTGACGACTTACCAAAGGAGAGCTTACGCTATCGAAGTTTACTTTTACTTGTGTGTTTGCATTCGCCTCTATGGACATTCCCGCGTCCAGTGCCATTATTCTTACTCTCGATTGTAAGGTGTCGATCGATTTTTGGTAAGCTTTCTGAACTTCTAGCGGTGACGCACCCATGTACTTCACTGCATAGGGTAAATAAAATGCTTCAACAGCTTGTATTATATCTGCCTTCATGTGCTTACAGCTTCTTAAATATTCAAAGAGAATCTTCTCTATTTCTTTTCCCTCGTTAACTATCCATTTCCAATACGACATCTTATTAGTTTAAGTTTACTACTTCTTTGCTGGGTCGATTGATGAGTCTATCAGTGGGTTTACTAATGGGTCTATTAATGGGTCATTAATTATGTGTAGTCTGCTCACTATATCATTCTGAGCCTAAAATTCCCAGTTTTGCATGGGTCAATTAATGGGTTATTGAGTGGGTCTGATTTCTAAGTAGCCTCGATTTAATTTTTACGCACAGTACGCATTTTTTAAAAACTGGTATAATTAGCTGTCTGATAGCGATTGACACTCAAAACAAGAAAAATAAATAATACAATTAGTTTTAAAAAGAAGTATAATCCGACTTAAATAGCGTCAAAAAATGAAGTTAATGCAGAGCAGGACACTACAATTTAGTAAATGCTGACAGCCAAAAATTGTACTGGTAGCGGAGCGGTAAAGTACTTTACCGAATATTACGAGCGAGGGCAGACTCGCTGGTATGGGAAGGGCGCGTCGGCACTTGGCTTAGAAGGGGAAATCGAGCGAGAATCATTTGAAAATGTCTGTTATAGTAAATCGCCAGATGGCTCTGAATATCTCGGTACCAAAGGCGACCCCGAAAAACGTCGGGCGGGAACGGATTTTACTTTCTCCGCCCCGAAATCTGTGAGCCTAACTGCATTAGTCGGTGGCGATACCCGCTTGGAGAATGCCCATCGGCTTGCCGTCGAGAAAACACTCAAGCTGATTGAAGAGAGATACGCTCAAACCCGTATTACTAAAAATAAGAAAGTAACGGAAGTCAAAACTGGAAACCTCGTTGTCGCCCAATTCGACCATATTGAGAGCCGCGAACTCGATCCGCACCTGCACACCCACGCCCTGGTGATGAACCTCACTCAAGCAGAGAATGGCAAATGGTATGCCAACGACAACGATCTAATTTTTCAGAACAAGAAACACTTAGGGACGATCTACCAATCTTACCTAGCAGCCGAAGTAGAACGACTGGGTTATGAAATCGAACATCGCCCCCACGGACAATTTGAAATTAAAGGATACGATCGACAATCGTTGGTCGATTTTAGCAAACGCCGGATGCAGATCCTCTCTGAGTGCCCAGGCAACAGTACTTGGCAGACCCGCGAGGATACTTGGCACCGCACCCGTAAAGATAAAGAAAGTATCCCCTCGACAGAGCTAAAAGTAAAATGGCAACAGGAAGCAGCAGATTTAGGCATCGAGATCGTGCGATCGGGATTAGCCAAAGATGTAGAACCTACCACCGCAGCCACAAAGGATCGCTACATTGAAGATGCCATCGCGCATTGTTCCGAGCGGAGTGTAGATTTTAGAGTTGAAGCGATCGAGAAATTCGCGATCGCTCAAAGATTACCGATCGATATTGCCGAGATTAAGCCACTTTGCGACAATCGCGCAGATTTAATCGGACTCGACGGTAGTTACACTACTTTCAAAGCACTGTGTCGAGAAGAAAAGACAATCTCATTGATGCGCCAGGGGCAAGAGGATGTCGTCCCCATCGCTGCAACCGAGCATGTAACCGATTATTTCCGAGATACGACCCTCAACACCGGACAACGACAAGCGGTCAGGCTAGCCGCCACCACAACAGATCGAGCGATCGCGTGGCAGGGAGTCGCTGGTGCGGGAAAAACTTACGCCCTTGCCGAACTCAAGCAAATTGCTGACCTGCATGGAGTCGAAGTGAAAGGATTCGCCCCCAGTGCTGAAGCTGCCAAAGTATTGGGTGATGAGTTAGCGATCGAAGCTCAGACAGTAGCGAGAAAACTCTGTAGTCGAGAGGAAATGCCGAGTGAAGATGAATTGTGGATTGTGGATGAAGCGGGTTTGTTGAGTGCCGATGATGCCCTGGAACTATTATCTAGAGCCACGAAAGAGAATGCGCGGGTATTGCTGGTTGGAGATACCCGCCAGCTATCATCAGTGGCGGCGGGAAATCCCTTTAAATCATTGCAAGCAGCGGGAATGGCAACCGCCCGACTCACTGTATCGCTACGTCAAAAAGACCCAAATCTTAAAGCTGCGGTAGATGCTCTTGCCGATGGCGCGATCGAGCGGGGGTTCGCGCTGTTGGAGCAAAATAACAGTATTGTCACGATCGCTAAAGATGATATCGCCAGTAAAATTGCGGCTGAGTATCTAGATCTCAACACAGCACAGCGAGCTAAAACATTAATCGTATCGGGAACCAACAACACCCGACGGGAGATTACAGCAGCCATTCGTGAGGGTTTGAGAGCCAGCGGTGCGATCGGTTCCGACCTTCCAGCTAGACAGTTAGTGGATTATAAATTTACCAAAATTGAGAACCGCTACGCTCATAACTACAGCGTTGGCGATATCGTCGTGCCGATTCGTAACTACAAGCGATTAGAAAAAGGTCAGAGTTATGTAGTTGCTGGTAAAGAAGCAGACAACCTTATCTTGAGATCGTCAGATGGCGAACGACTCGTCACTGACTTAGATTTTGACAAAGCCCACTATCACGAGCAAGCGATTGGCGTAGCAGTCGGAGATCGTCTGCGCTGGAGCAAAAACGATAGCAGCTTAGAGCGGCGTAACGGACAAGAATTTACGATCGAATCCACAGTCGAGCATCTAGCAAACATTAAGTACCGCGATGGTCGGCAAGAAGCCATCGATTTGCGCCAAGCACATCATTTCAATTTAGCAATTGCTACAACTATCTATAGCAGTCAAGGGAAAACCAGCGATCGGGTATTCGTCGCGGCTGATGGGGTGCAGAATTCCGAAAGTGTTTATGTTGCAGCTAGTCGCGCCAGGAGCGAACTTAAAATCTTTACTGATTCACCAGATAATCTGCGATCGATGGCAATGGAATCGATGAGTAATAGCAATCCTCGTGAATTGCTCTCAGACTTACATAAGCGACAGGCAATATTAAGAGTAGAGGAACAACGCGGAGTTAACGATAGCAACGTTACTCGTGAAGTCGATTTACAAGTTGAGATTTCTCAGCCATCAGATCGTATCAAAGAACGCGAAGATGGTTCGGTTGAAGCAGTTGTGACACTCCCTACTCATGGTGGGAGCGTGACACTTCCCACTCATGGCGGAGGTGCGATCCTTCCCGCTCATGGTGGAGACTTAGATTTAGATCTGGAGATTGAAAATTCACCCACAAGGTAGTTTTCACGGTTGCGATCGATTCAAATAGTGTTTACTTTACTTAGATTTTAAGATTTTGCTTTGCATTGTCAACTTGTCTCTAGCAAATCGGTAAACCAAAAATAATCCTCGATCCATAGAGAGTATGAGCAAAGACAGATATCTAACAATTAACAATCAAGGCAAAACAATTAAGTTCACCCTCGATAAAGATCTGCACATGCTCGGACGCGATCGAGCGGGGGTGGATTTATTAGTTCCTAGTTCGTGGCATTGTATCTCTCCACTGCAAGCTATTTTGTCCAGAAACGGCGATGATTACTATATTTTCAATGGTGATGGTAACGATGCCACCAGCAACCGCTTTTACCTAAATCGATCGATAATTCCCGCCGCAGGACAACTGCTTGTTAATGGGATAACTCTACACATCGGTTTAAATCCTAAAACACTCGTTCGACTTACATATTCTGATTCTGAATCTCAATCATCGGTTAATAGCAATTGCGAATCTATTTCGTTAAATCAAGTAGTTACGATCGGGCGAGATCCCACCTGCACTCTTCAACTAGATTCACCAACGGTCGCTCTTTTTCACGCTCGAATTAAGCCCGACAGGAATCGCTATTACCTAGAAAGCCTCATCGACGATGGTATGTATCGCGGCAATCGGTGGATCGAAAAAATTGTGACGATCGAACCTGGAGACGTTGTGACCGTTGGCTGTTTCACACTCCGATTAAGTGACACCGAACTTGAAATTATCGATCGTGGCGATAGCATCAGATTAGATGTTCGTGAGCTAGTTCTTGAAACTAGAGGTAAACGTCGCCTCGATAACTTGTCCTTTGCAATAGAACCTGGAGAGTTTGTGACGATTGTCGGCGGTAGCGGAGCGGGGAAATCTACACTGATGCAAGCTCTTTTAGGAATTGAAACCCCGACTAACGGCGGAGTCTATATTAATGGCGCAAATCTTCGCCAAAGCTACGATCTTTATCGCTCTCGCATCGGTTATGTTCCTCAAGACGACATCATTCACACTAACTTAACTGTAGAAGCAGTTTTAAGTTATGCAGCTCGCCTACGACTGCCGACGGACACTAACATTAAATGGGCAGTCGATCGAACCCTAGCACAGATCGATATGACCCATCGACGCAAGGCAACAGTTGCCAACCTCAGCGGTGGGCAGCGCAAGCGAGTCAGTATTGGTGTCGAGTTAATCGCCGATCCTAAGTTATTTTTCCTCGACGAACCTACTTCGGGGCTAGACCCTGGATTAGATCGTCAAATGATGCAGCTCTTACGATCTCTGGCTCATAAAGATCGCCGCACGATCGTCTTAGTAACTCATGCAGTTTTAAATATCGAATTATGCGATCGCATTATATTTTTAGGTCGCGACGGTAAACTATGTTATTTCGGCTCTCCCAATGAGATTTTAGCTCATTTTGAAGTTGAAAACTTTTCTGATATCTACGTCAAACTTGAGGATGTAGATTGGATAGATAGCTATGCTATTGATTACAAGTATTCTGATTATTGTAAAGACTATATGGCTCAGAATATAGACATTACTGAAAATATCAATAGGGAAAGTACTTCCAAAGTTAAAATTAATGTACTAAAGCAATGCTTCTTGTTAAGTCAGCGACAACTCGATATTATTTGTCGCGATTGCCCTAATTTACTTATATCTCTGTTAACTGCACCAATCGGCATCGGATTACTCAAAGTTGCACTACAAGATATTCAGCCGTTTAGTAGAACGGGTGCAAATGCTGGTTTAGCCATTCAAGTATTGCTGATATTTAGTTGTGCTTGCTTATGGGTCGGACTATTCACTTCAGTACAAGAAATAGTTAAAGAGAGTGCTATTTATATCCGCGAACGTTTGATAAACCTTCAAATCTCCGCTTACATAGGATCTAAGCTACTAATTTTGGCTGGATTGGCAGTAGTCCAAACTTTAGCTATTACTCAGGCAGTATCGCTCGCCTTCAAGCCACCAACTATGACTTTGATGTCATGGCAACTGGGAATCTCAATCAATATATTTCTGACAATTACAGCTAGTTTTTGCCTGGGTTTATTAGTATCTGCTGCTGCTACTAACAGTTCTCAAGCGAATAGTACTTTACCAATTATCTTATTGCCACAAATCATTTTCTCAGGAGTATTATTTAAGCTCAAAGGTATCGGTATAATTGTTTCTTACTTTACGATAACCCGATGGTCGCTCGGAGCTTTTGGGACGATTGCTAATATCAATAACTTGTTACCAAGTACATTCAAAAATACTTCTCTGAAAAATTTACCGTTTCCTACTGGAACTGCTTACGAGCCAACTTGGAATAATTTGATGATATGTTTCGGTGCTTTAATAATACACGCAGGTGTTTATCTTGCTGTGGCAGCTTATTTACAGAAAAAGAAAGATATTTTATGACGTACTTTTTTAAAGTGACATACCGAGATCGTCATCTTGCAATCGTTCCACTAATATCTGATTTAAAGTTAATCGATCGCCAAAACTGCTGGACATTGTAACAATTTGTGGTAGGATAGTACTAAAGTATTAAATAATTTAATTGGCTATAAAATTCATGCTTTACTCGCTCGAAATGCAAGACTACAAATCGCTTTCTCAGGGTCTTGAAATTACTGCTTTATTCTTAGGTTGGCAAGATTACCAGAGCGATTTGTGGTTGCCTGTGGCCAAAATGACGTGGAAGGACGATTTCAGTCAATATTGCTTTAGATATACAAAGGGGATGGCACAAGCGATCGAAGTTAGCCCGATCCAGAAATCCTCATTTATTACGCACCCAGACCGACTGTATCGAAGCCACATCACCCAGAACGAAAGCCTCAAGTTTAAATCAAGAATGCCATTGTCGAGAACCCGATATGTGTCTAAGCAGCAACAATGGCTAGGTTTGCCCGAAGACCCTATCGATCCGATTGCTTATGTATCTCGCAGCGGTGGCCGCAGGTATCAAGACAGTTATAATGTCTTTCCTGAAATTAAACCAGATAGTCAAGGTAACTATCATTTTCACTTCCTACCGCTGGATGTGAGTAAGCTCGAACCCGATTGCTATGAGTATTTACTGCAATTAGCACCAGGCGATCGACTAGAAATTACCGACAATCGATTGAACGATGGACGATTCCAGCTCGGTAGACTTCCAGGCTATTTACAGGAAATGGCTCGTAATTGCCCCGCAGCCATCCAAATTGAAGTAGCCAGGGTTAATCCCAAAGCACCACAATTTCATAGCCTCCTGTGTCATGCAACTGTCAATGGAGCATTGTTAACTCCATTCGCTGCTCCTGAATACCAAACTTACTTGGAAATTTGATGATGGCACTCAAAAAATTTCCAATTTACGAAGCGGGAAAAATTGAATTTTTAGAACAAAGTGGCGTTCAAGACAAGGCTTGGCTGGAACATCCCGAACTCGGAAACGTGCTATTCAAAGCCTCCTCAATCGAAGAAGCTCCAGAAATTCAAACGGACTGGACGGAGAAAGTTGCTTACGAGCTGGCGAAACTACTCGACTTACCCGCTACTCGTTATGAGTTAGCTCAAGCGACTGTCGATGAGGACTACGACCCCATTAGAGGATCGTTTTCAATTAGCTTCAAACTGGAAAATAGCGAACCTAGAAGTGGAGAAGAATTCTTAGGTGATTTCTACGCTGATTATGCTGACAGATATCCTAGTACCTATGCCGTCGATCGCGTACTTAATGCTTTAGAACAAACAAGAGTTACAGTTCCTAGTGGATTCAACTTACCAACAGACATTGATAACGGTGCCAAAGTGTTTGTCGGCTATATAATGCTCGACAATCTCATCGGAAATTGCGATCGCCACGACCAAAACTTCGAGATTCAGGTTTTGCCCGATGGCACACAAGAACTTGCCCCGACGTTCGACCAGGGACAAGCAATGGGGGCAACTATAAGCGACAAGCAGCGTCAGACATTTACCACTCAAGACTATCATGAGTATTTAGAAGGCAGCTTCTATGAAGGTAATGACAACATTCTTACCCCTCGTGCATTTGAAATTGCGGCTAATCTCTATCCCGAAGCTGCTAGAGTGTGGCAAGACCGCCTCGCCAGGATCGATCCATTGCAAATTAACGAAATATTCGATCGACTGCCACCCGATCGTATCAGTCCCACCGCAATGAAATTTGCCAAGCAAATAATTAAAGATGGACGCGAACAAATTCTCGGACTCGACCTAGAGCCAGTTCCCACAGGTATCCTCTATCGTCCATCCTTTAATGAATTCTCGCGCGCGATTTACGACCTTGCGACAATTCCAAATCCAACTGCCGCCGATCGGATCGCCCTCGCTCAAGCCACACTTAAAGCTGAAACTCTTCGTCAACTTAACGGTAACGATCCGAATACACTGGGAAGCTTCCGTCACGAATCTGTTGCGATCGCGCCAGGACGATTTTCCATAACTCCACCAACAGTAACGATCGAACCCAGCAATCGCCAGCAGATAGTTCAGGATATATCGATCGATGTCGATGACGATAGAAGCTTGTAAGTACTACTATTATTAAGTATGCAGCCCTATCGGATTTAGCGACAGATTTTAGAGTGACATATCAACCTCTTCATCTCGTGCTCTATCGATCGATATTTGACTTGTGGTTTTGTTAGTAGGTAAAATCACAGTTACTCCCTCAGATAACGAATCAGCTACTTTTCCCTCATTAGTTAACTGAGGAAATTTAAGTGGTGATGAGTCGATCTCCAATGCTTGCTTCTCGCTCATACTTATTGCCACTTTTAGACTCGTAAAGTCATCTGGTGCGCGATTGTCATCGGGATAAGCTTGATTGAGGGCGTTTCCTAGCTCTTTGATTCTGTCTAGATCTTTCGTTTCTCCCGATCTGAATTTAGTTGCGTAAGCGGTTCGCAACTCTTTGGCATTGGGATGATAGAGATCGTCAGATACCGGAATTTCTACAACCCAATGAGAAAAATCATCGGGTGCGCGATCGCCGTCGGGGTATACGTCGTTGAGCAGAGTTCCCAGACTCTTGATTTGCGCCATTTTTGCTACATCTCCAGCCAGTTCCGAGCCGCTATAAAGCTGCCGTAGCTCACCCGCCGTCGGAAAATAGCGATTCTCGTTCCACGAGGCTGCGTCAACGGGTAAGGTGGCTGCATTGGCACGATCTTGTGAGTTAGACGGCTCTGGTAGCGGAATAAGTTCGCGGCGGTCAATGCTGGCGACAGGCTGATGCTCGATAAGCTGTTGGACTTGAATTTCTAAGATCTTCTCATTCAAACCACGCGATAGAGTACCTTTAAGTAAAGTGCTTCCTGCTTGAAGATTGGCTCTGGATTCTTTGTTAACTAATTCTCGCCCCAAGATTCCAAGCGGGATGCGCCGCCCTCCAGAACCCAGATAATTCACAGCAATATCTTTACCGCGACGGTCGAATGCAAACTTACCTGTAAAGTCTTCAATTTGAATCTTGCCAATCGCTGGAGCGGGATCTACGGCAAACTCTCCCACATCGGTCTGGATTCTCAACTTGGGAGCGAGCGGTCGCTCGATTTTAGCTCTTACCACCGTGCCAGGACTCAACAGTGGTGAGTCGCCGTAAGTAGTCAATCCTAAGTCGCGGGTACTACCATCTGGGGCGATAGCACTGATATGTAAGTCACGCTCGAACCTAATTGCCAGTTCCGATCCATCCTGCAATTCGAGCGCGGTGGCTGTCGGACGATTGAGTGGGATTGGCGGTACCTTATTCAGGTGCTGGCTAATTTCATTGACAAAAACTTTAGTAGCCATGCCCATCCCCGCGCTCGAATGCCATGCAGCAGAAGCATACTGTGTCCGCTTATCTTTGGGGATCGAGTTTTCGAGTTCGGTAACTACGCGGTCGGCACTGGCAAAGATGGCATCGATATCATTTTGGAGAGCATAGGGTGGATGGAGTTCGATCGTCGAGCTTGAAATTGACAAACACTTTGTACCACCAATTTGTTCGATTTTGTAGTTGTCTAGTTGATTGGCTGTGGCTGATTCTGGTGAAACATAACCGATGGCAACTCGATCGTCTACTCCATTGCCTACTTGATAAACAACATAATTTTCGTTGCCATTATCTTCAGAATTAAGATAAATCTCGAACTTAACATCATTTTTACCATCAGCCAAATTCCAAACAGGTGAATTTCCGTTGGGATCTGCATCGATGAGGCGTTGAACCACAATGCTCTTACCAGTGCTAGAGACGATGTTTAGCGTCGGCTGCTGGTCTTCGGTCAGTTCTCCATCGAGTCGATCTTTGACCTGCCCGATTGCCCTAGTACAACTGCGGTATTGGTGGGCGAAGTTGTCTACGATTGCCTTTTGAGCGTCATTATGGGTAATCGGCAACAGCGAACGAAACCGTTTGTTTAGATCTTCTGATTCGATTTCCTGTAGTTGTGAGTGCTGCTGTGGCTGATGCCCACCATTGTAAAATCGATTCGCAGTTTCCACCGCCCAACCGATCGGCTCCTGAGTATTGGTGGGAAGGTCGCGGCTGAGGTAAATGTCAGGCTTTTTGACATTCTGGCGGAGCTGGTGCTGTTTATACTGAATGCGTTCGCCGAACTCATGAATTGTTTCGTCGATACCAACGCTACTTTTGGCTGTATCGACCGCAGTTTGAAGATTTTTTGCCACCGCGCTGTCACAATAGCATTTAAGGAGTTGATTCACACTGCCTAAATTCAGCTCGGCAAATGCCACTCGCTCCACTGCTGGTAACTTATCGAGCGTTTTACTCGATTGGACGATGCTCTCGATTTTAACGGCAAGCTGCATCGGTGGCAAACCACGCTCGACCAGATACTCATCGCTGGGAATCTCCTCAATTAGAATCTTGCTATAAGCTGCGCCAATTTGCCTGAGTAAGTTAGGTTTTCGCTTAGGTTCAATGTAAACTGTTTCGGTCGCCAGCGATTGAAGGATTATCGATTGGTTGGCAACTTTGCCAGTTGGATTATTCGACGTGACATCCCAAGCTCGCCAAATGGCTTGTGTTAGAGGTTCGCCTTCGTGCCAGAGGTGGTCGGCTTTTTTGGCTTTGGCGATCGGTAGCGGTTTAAGATCGGGAGCGTTGGCTTCGATAAATTCTTTGACTGCTAGCGGGAATTTTCCGCGTTCTAAATCTGGCTGTAGAATTATTTGGGCGAGAACTTCTCTACCTGCTTCATACCGTTCGCCACCACTAACTGGTAACTCACTCAACCGATCGCGCAATTGCCCAGGTAAGTCGTCATTCGCCAGATATCCGACAAAAAAGCCATTGCGATCGCCATCAAAATCGGTAATGGCGACGTTTTTAGCCGTCCAGGGATTCATGTAGACTACGCCGCGTTTATCGAACGCTTCGGGGTCGCGGTCGCGCAATGCTGCTAAGTTATTAATCGCAATTGCCGCAGCACCGACATTAGGAAATGGCGAACGATAGTAAGCGACGATTGCACCGTGGGGAAGGTCGCGATTGCAGACCTCCCACGGCTCTAACTTACTATGATGCTGGGCGATTGCAGCAGGGACGACGATCCCGCTGGTGGCTACATCTAACCTGTCGCGCCTAAGCGATTTGTTAAGCTGGCGGCTGATATTGGGGAGTTGATTGAGTTGCCCGTACTCATCGGCTTTGAGCAATTTAGCAAGTGTCGCTCGATTGTTGCGCGGTTCGTCATCGTCCACACCATCGATTCCTTCAGGTGTATCGATAACTAACTCGCGTTCGCGTCTTGCTTCTTCTTTTGCTACGAATTTAGCCGCCACCTGCCAATTATCGATCGCAAAATCTGCAAGCTCGGTGGCTGTGGCTGCCATCATTGGATTGAGTTCGTTGAGAGTGGCTTCGGGTATGGTGCCTTTAACTTGGGCACCCACCGATTGATTGGAGTATTCGGCTTTAATCTTCCGATTGACCCATAAAAAGCTGTCTAGTTCAATGATTCCTGCTTCTTTGAGTCTGCCGTCGTCGCCCTTAATGTCATTAGTCGAAACGATCGCATCCACCCCCAGGCGTTCGCACCAAGAGCTAGTAGCCACAGCTCCTTTGGCAATTCCAGGTAAATCTGGTGTGGCTGCTCGAAATTGTATAACGGCACTCCGAGCGATCCGGTCGATCTTTTTTTCGATCGTCTGGGCAGTTTGGAAATCTACGAAATAATTAGTAATTCTGCCAGTGTACTTAAATTCTTCAAGCAGCAATCCTGCTAACTCCGAACTTGAGGAGTCGCCGAATGCTGTATCGATCCATTCGCCTAAGTCACCCAGATCCTCATCGATCTTGTCATCAGTCTGTTGCAAACCGCGATCTATTGCTAGTAATACTTCTTTATCCAACAGCAGTCCGCGCAAGAGTGTCGTCGATGCCAACATCGTACCGTCACCCATTTTATCGTAGAGATCTTCTAGCTGTTTAGTGGGAATTTCGCGACCATCACGATCTTTGAGGGATTCATTCCCACTCGATCTTTGCTCGTCATCGATGATTAAAATTCGAGAATTGCCCAATTTCGTCTCTGTAGCAGATTTCCCATCACTGACTATGAGCGAACCATAAGCAACTGCATTGTGGACACTGCGTTTACCATCTGCGTAAATCGGTCGAACATTACGGCTATTGTCGCCTTTGGCGATTAATTCAGCAGTAAGTCGGTCTGTAAAGTAGCCAGATTTACCGCTGGTGCAGATAAGATATTTTCCTTTAGCTTCCAACCTAACTCGATCCGAGTCATTTACTCCATTGTAGAAGTCAGCTACATGCAAATTCTGCGGCTCGATCCGATGTGTCTGGAGCCACTTTTCTAAATAGCAGTTTTCGACTTGCTTTATCCTGGGCATTCGTTCGCCTTCTGGATCAAAATCAGTGAGATCCTTACCAGTTTTTAAGTCAAACTCTTGAAACTGAAGCATTCTAGACTTGTGCTAAAAGGGAATACGTTCTAAGTTGGGATGCTCTGGTATGACGGGAAGAATCATGGGTTTTGATGTTTTCGGTCTATTCCCCTTCGTGTAATAAGATTCAGGAATAGCATCGATATCGATGCCATCAGCAAGCATATCCCCTAGATCGTCATAGTCCTGATAACGATAAGATCGCTCGTATGCCAAACCTTCCATGTCAACTCTAGCCATTAGTTTTTCATCCTCAATATTTTGGGCTTCTTCTTCCTCAGTGTAAGTACGCGGTGGCGGTGGGATAACATCACCTTCTTTGTACAGGATATCTTCGATTGAATTAATTTTTACCATAATTTATTAATATCTTAGGCTACCGCTATCATAACATGCAGCTTCAAATCACTTCTTTTCCCATATTCTCAAATTATCCATCACCCTCTGATAAGCTTTTAGCTTCTTTTGTTCTCTAAATAATTTAGCAGCTTGGGTGAGATCGGAGATGGTACTAGATATACTATTAAATTGAAAATAGCTCAGATGAGCGCGGTTTTCAAAAGCAAAAGCATAAATAGGGTCGAGTTCGATTGCCCGATCGTAGTCCGTTAACGCACCTTGAAAATCATTGAGATCGTAATGCTTCGTACAGGCACGGCTTTGGAATGGAAGGGGATGACTGTCATCAGATTGAATAGCTCGGTTGAAATCTTCTAAAGCTCCTTGAAAGTCTTGGAAATTATCGGCTTTTAAACAGGCACGATTCGTATAATTGAGAGCATTAGCTTTAATTTGAATAGCTCGATTAAAATCTTCTAAAGCCCCTTCAACATTTTTAGGCTTCCTGCTTTTTACAAAGCCTAGATTGTTATAAGCACCACCATATTCAGGCTCGATTTGAATGGCACACTCGAAGTCAGCTAATGCCCCTGGAACATCATTAAAATCGATATACTTGACAACGCCACGATTATTATAAGCAATTGCCCAGTCTGAATCGATTGCAAGTGCGCGATTGAAATCTGCCAAGGCTCCTTCCACATCATAGAGTCCTTGGTGCTTTAGAATACCTCTGTTTGTCAAAACGACAGCAGAGTCAGGATAGAGTTTAATGACACGATCGAAGTCAGCTAATGCCCCACAAACATTTTTGAGGTTTTCACGCCTCGAATAACCAATATTATAAGACTCAGCATATTTAGGATCGAGTTGTGCCAAGCAATTGAAATCTTGTGAAGCTCCGTAAATTTTTTGGGAATTGTTCATAATAGTGATTGTAAATTCGATAAATTATGTGATTTAAACGGAGCATTCAACTTTTTTAACCGCTGTCTTTTGTAAGGCTTATTACAACACTCATCAGCAAGCTAGAAAAATATGAAAATAACACGGCACAACAAATGGGCTAATCGCTGGGCAAAATTTGGGAATCGACCAAAGGGTTGAGAACCAGCGCGTTCGCCACCACCAAGAACTTTGTGGATAATCGGGACGTGCAGCCATCGAGGAAGGTACATTCCATCTATCCAGTAGATCGAAGCTCGATGGTTTAGATGTCGATAGTGAAAATGATGAAAATTGCGTCCTCGCCGAGATGGGAATCGCTTTAAGTCTTGATAATATTTGTGACTTCGTTGTTGGGGCATGAAGTTAACTATATTTGTTCGTCGGAAATCGCTTCAATAAAAAGCATTTCAGCCCTTTCGTGCTTAGTTTGATTGATGCCGCTCTACGCCGCGAGGCGAGCTGGTTTTTGACTGTCCGAACCTCCAAAATTTTCTAGCTTCGATTGTGAGCTGCTGGCAATCGGTTCGGACAGTCACCGCTTGCGCTAAAACCAGCTTGATTTAAAACTAAATTTGTGGATTGTTGCGGGGAGGAAGCGAGAATAAATCTCTATCCACCTTACTTATTAGATAAAAGTCTAGCCCTCGATCGATGGTGTTGGAATCGATTAAATTTAATTGAGTCAAGTGAGAAACTACCTCTCCAACCAATTCATTTTTGCGCTTTTGAATCGCTCGATTATTTTTCAATACTTCAGCCTGTGAGTGCGCGAGTTCTATTTTAGCCAGCTTCCGTTTTCTCGATATTTTACTTGTCCTTTTTGAATTTTTAGTAGCCACGAGCATAAAATTAATAATAAAAATAAGGATGAATCTGACTTAGCGTTAACAATAGATCGGCAACCTTCGCATTTGTATGTCGATCCGAACGAGGATAAACTAAGCAACTATGAATCTGTCGATTACAAGATGTATAATTAAGTCTTTTAAGGTCGAAATCTGGAATTTTAAATAAAATATTGTCTTCAACGATAGGCTTCAATACCAAAGCATCTACCTTAGTAAAAACAGTTCTCCAGACAGACGGGTGGTAAGCTCGATCTAAGAAAAAGCTATATCGTAAATGTCTGTATTTACTTTTAAGTGTGACTACTGAAGATACAACTTTTTGGATCTGCTTGTGACATGGTGGTAAGACTTGCCACCAGTGAGCGCGAGTATCGATCTTGAGCGGAAGGCGGTCGAGATAAGTACTAAATTCGATCGGATCGCACTCAGATACGATCGCATGAACTTGATGGTCGCACAATAATTCATCCAATTGCCAGTCAGGAAGCCTTTGAAACACATGCTGTTGATATGACGCGCCATAGCATGTCAACAAAGTTTGCAAGGCTCGATCGATCGATTCTCCTCCCAATGATACATAATTAATCAAAGTAAATACCCCGTATTCCGAAAAGATTGCCAATTAGCCTCCAACCATGTGTCTATTTTCAGTTTCACGATCGGATTGAGCTGTTTTTGCCGATACCCATGCCTGACAATTTCATGTAACGGCGTACCGAGATCTACTGCTTCAAGAATTGCCGGATCTGCCAACCAGGGTAAAATATTCGCGATTTTAACTTTTCCATCTTGAGAGAGTTTGTCTAGTGCTGGCAATGGATCGAACCGCTCCCAATTAGGAACCGCGCTAGTGATGCCTAAGTTAAATACGCAGACATGATGCAGGTTAGGATATCTGGTAACAAAATCGACGAACATCTGCTGCGATGTAGCACTTCCAAAGCTGCACCACCAATTTACAACTTTAAACGACGGTGATTCATTTGCCATAAGCGCATTAACGTTGTTACTTTCTAGCCAAAAATCGATTCCATCATTTGCTGGCAACGATGAGATAATATCTTGGTTTGAATTATAGATTATGTCCAACAATCGGTCGCCTAAATAGCTGAACTTAGTATCTTTGGAGAAGATTATCTGTTCGCTGAGTAGGCTTGAATCTACGTGCGATTTAACATCATCTTTATCTGCTAACGACCGACCGAAGCGACTGCCAATCGTCGAGCCAACTAGAGACTTAACATCCTGGTGCTGCCAAAGAGCCACGGTTTCTTTGTCATAGGCGCGGGCTACATTATAATTAGGATCGGCATCAACTAAGGTAAACGCGCGACCGAGCTTAATAAATCTTTCACAAAATAGACGAGCGAGAGTAGACTTTCCAGCTCCTCCTAAAAACCCATTGGAAAGATGTAGCGTTGGGATATTTGAATCGTCTATCTTTGGTGGTTCTATTGTTTCTACTTGCTCCACAGGCTCATCTTTTTTAGAATTGCTCATATCATTTAATCTCCAACATACAAACAGGTTTGCCAGTCTTTTTTATTCCTTTACGGATACAATCTTCTACAGAGCGATTGCCAGATACAAACGCACGACGAAGGATTTTACCATCGGCAGTACTCAACCATTCCAGCATGGCACCATCCGAACCTCTGGCTAATCTTAATTGTTGAGGAAACATGGCAAAATATGCTAGCAATGATGCCGCTACCAT
>NZ_JBGSQZ010000228.1:0-28954 GCF_041737865.1 Chamaesiphon sp. | reverse complement strand
AAAAGATGTCAAACTGTTTCTAGTCAACAGTTTGAGGAAATAGATACCTGATGACCAGCCGCAGCAGAAGTAACCGTGACCACGCCAAAAAGCACAACCAACCAAGTGTGGAAGAGGAAGTCATTGCCGCTCAATTAGAGGCTTTATTGACACCAGCAATCTTCAACCAAAGTCATTACTACCGACAATTGGGGCTGAGAAATCGGCTGTTAAATTTGCCCTTGATGATGGCAGCAGTGCTGACGCTGCTATGGCGGAATGTGCCAGGAGTCAGAGAACTAAGCCGAATGCTAGGGCGAGAAGGATTCTTGTGGTGTGAGCCGACACAAGTAAGCTGGGCGGGAGACCCGTCCAGCAGTCAACAGGCGATCGCCCAAAGATTCTTGACCTTTCCAGCCGAGTTATTTGAAAGAGTGTTTAAGGAATTATTGCCAGAATTTAGAATCAAGTGGCACAATAGAAAACAGCGATCGCTGCCACAAAGTATTGAATTTGCTCAGGCAAAATTCGAGCGAACTTGGGCATGTGATGGCTCGACATTGGAAGCAATATTTAAGAAATTAGATAGCTTATCTGATGTGCCAATGGGACAACTAGCGGGAAAAATGGGGGTAGTCATAGATTTAGTCACGAGACTGCCGATTGAAATCTGGTTTACAGAAAATCCCAAAGCTTCAGATATTAACTTTGAGAAAGACATCTTGAATCTAGTAACATCAGGTACCTTGCTACTATTGGATCGAGGTTTCTATCATTTCCGATTTTGGCAACAATTAATCGAACGAGATGTTCATTTTATTACTCGACTCAAGAAAGGAGCTTCACTCCGCATTAATCAAGTATTTAGTGACAGCTACAGTATCCGTGACCGAATAGTGCAAATGGGTTCTGGCACCCAGAAGACTCCATATATCACTGTGAGATTAGTTGAAATTAGAGTAGGTAAAATTTGGCATTCTTATCTAACTAGTGTACTTGATCCCTCGATTCTTCCTCCCTATGTCGTTGCTGAACAAAGGTTTAGCTGCTGAACCTGTTAAATATTTTGCGGCTCCCGAAAATCAAGATTTGGGTATTGTTAAAACGCTCCGAAAACCTCATCAAAAGTTGATCATTGCACCTTTTCCTGATTCCGTAAGTCGAACGGACAATTTTTTCTTCGATTCATCGCCTCAAACCCGCTTGACAAATGCGATCGCTTCTTAACTTGTCACGAATGCATAGAGACATTAACTTTGCCAAAATGCCTGAATCATGCCAAAGATTTTGCGTTTGGCTTCGGTGTTGGGGGCAGCGATCGTTAAAGGTGTTGCGGTCATAGGTTTGAGGTTTCAGAAAGATTAGATTTGCTCAAAGTCCCCCAGAATGGAGAATGAGGGGGCATTCCTGACTTCATGCGTTGCCGATCGAAGTTTCTCCAGTGAAGGAATAGTTTAAATACATTATCGAGCTATTTGTAGGGTGCCGCGTGTTTCCAATTGAGTAGCTTACCCAGTCAAAAGGAATAGATCGGAGGTAATTCTATCGAGTCGATCGACTGATTATTTTCGATCGACTATGTTCCCCAGTGAAGGGGAATTAATCAAAACTTCAACCTTCGATCGGTAGTTATCGCTGATTTCTGGGTTTTCAATCGTTTCCGATCGAGTAGGTTCCCCAGTGAAGGGGAAGATTTCTAATCCCTCCTCAGAATTTACGCGAGCATCAATATTACTAATGGCACCTCGATCGCTCGCCGCACTGATGTAATCAGTATTTCCGTAAGTGAGCAGCTTTCCGCTCGATAGAACCTACACAAATCTAGACAGGCTAGTGTTGTGAAAGCTAGAGCCAATATCCTCTCTGGAACAGATAGAAGTCACGATAAATTTACAAAAGTTATGACCGAGCATAATCGCCAGTAGTCTTGAAGGCGATCTGTCCTCACCCAACTACAAGCCCACTTGAAAACTGCGCTAAAATGGTTTAGCTAATCATTCAACCGTAACTGACTATGACTCGTGCAATTATCGAAACCGCAAAAGGAAACATCAATATCCAGTTTTTTGATGCTGATGCGCCTAATACAGTCAAGAACTTTGTCGATTTGGCAGAAAAAGGTTTTTACGATGGGTTAACATTTCACCGCGTCATTCCTAATTTCATGATTCAAGGCGGTTGTCCTCAGGGTTCGGGTACAGGCGGCCCAGGTTACAAAATTAATTGTGAAATCAACTCCAATCTCCACAAGGCTGGGACGCTCTCAATGGCACATGCAGGTAAAAATACTGGCGGAAGTCAGTTTTTCATCTGTCATTCTCCTCAGTCGCATTTAGATGGCATTCATACTGTGTTTGGTCAATCCGAAGATATGGATGTTATCAATGCGATTAAAGGCAACGATAAAATGGTGTCAGTCAAGATTATTCATGACTAATCTAGATTAATAATTTAAGGGCAATCCATAAATTGCCCCCGATCTACCTTGTTAATATCTATATCGAGCGATCGTGAGTAAAATTCTTCAGATTTTGGAAATTGGTAGTCCGATTTTGCGTCAAAATTCGGCGATAATTGCTAATACTACCGACCCACAACTTGACGATCTAATTGTGGATCTCATTGCTACGGCTGATGCGGCAAATGGTGTAGGCATTGCGGCTCCTCAAGTAGCTGCGACGGTACGGTTATTTATCGTTGCTTCGCGTCCGAGTCCGCGCTATCCTCAGGCACCAACGATGGAACCTACGGCGATGATTAATCCGCAGATTATCGATCGATCTGGGGATCTGGTTGCAGGCTGGGAAGGGTGCCTGAGTGTGCCAGGAACTCGCGGTTTGGTGATGCGCGATCGGGCGATCGAGGTCAGATATCTAACTAGACATGGAGAGTTAGTTCAACAGGAATTGACTGATTTTATCGCCCGAATTTTTCAACATGAACTCGATCATTTAGACGGGATTTTATTCCCCGATCGCGTCTCAAATCTCACCGATCTAATCACCGAAGCCGAATATCTGAAGCTTGCTTTTGATAATTAACTATTAACGATCCTAAATCAGAAATAATCAGAATAAGGATCCCAAAGACGGTAACGATTCCAGCGATCGCATCACAAATGTGAGACTTTTTTAAAATTGAGGTTTTGATACCTGCATGTTCAGGTAGTGTCAATCGGTCGCTACTGGCACTTCCATCTCAACAGTTGAGGCAATCGACAACACTTTTTATTTGGTGTGCTGTAGCGACTTCCCACAAGTAATCCTAATATGCTACATCGGTCGTATCTAGAGATTTACTTCAAAATCAGTCTATTTGCCTAACTTACGTTTGAGGTTTTCCAGTTCTTCATCCGCCTCCCACCGCCGAAATTGAGCATCTAAAGGATCTGCAAAATCGCTGGTACTGGTATAACTATTTACCGATCCCCAACTGCTGGTGTTGCTACTGGTTTCTGCTTGAGTCCGCGCTGCTTGAGCCGCTGCGGATTTGGCTTTGACTTCAATTCGTCGCTGTTTAATGGTTTGCAATAGCTCTTGAGCCTTGGCTGTACGCTCTTTGAAGCCTTGCATTTTACCCCAGAGCTGGTTCCCTTGGGGGAGGAGTGCATTGACGCGCTCTTGAGCCGCAGTAGCTAGGTCCGATCGTCCAGCGGTGGTGGCTTTTTGGACTCGATCGTACCAGTTTTTGATCTCTTGTGCGGTGTTGAGGATTTCTCGCTCGGTTTGTTTTGCTTGAGATTGCAAGCTGACGATTAACTCCACAGTATCAGTCTCCTGTTGAGCTAGTTGTTGTTCGATCACCTGTAATTCAAGGTGCGGATTCTTGCTTAGGAAGTCATCGATCTGACTTTCTAAAAACTGTTTCATGTCTTCGAGTAAACCCATGATTTAGAGGGTAGGGGGTAGGGGTGACGCAGAGGGCGCAGAGTAAGGAGAGAACACAGCGGAAAGTGAGGTCTTGGGGTTTCCCAACTGGGCGGGAGACCCGTCCAGACAAGTAGAGCACCTTTCCAAGACAGAGAATTGGTTGGTGTGGGGACTGGACGAAAGATGATATTTCTTTTGCCCTTTCCCCTAGAGCCTAAAGCCTAATTCCTAAAGCCTAATTCCTAAAACTTCTGACCGATATAGATCGATCGAATTTCGCCGCCTTTTCTTTTTACAATTACTTCGCCTTTAGCTACAGTTAATAAAGACCAATTACTGGCACCGATTTTTTGACCGACGTTAACTGTTTGGCTTTGACGATCGATCTCGAAAATGGCACCTGGACGATTGCTATCGGAGAGTGTTTTGACTAGGGAAATCGGTGTGGCGATCGTTGGGGTAGCTGTAATGGGTACTGCGGTGGTGACTGCTCCAGTTGGATTGGGTGCGACGGGAGCGGCTTGGGTAGTGTTTGCCATGCTACTATTGGCTGAATTGACGGGATTTATTACTGAAGTCGCTGAAGTAGTGGCATCGATTTTCGAGATGGACTTTCGCAGATAGTCAGCGAATTTGGCATCCTCTGGCGGGATCTGTGACTGAGATTGGAAGGGGAGCCAACTGGTATCGATATTTTGAGGAAGTGCGATTTTCCGTTCGTTTACTAGCCATAGGAGTGTACCGCCTACGGCGATCGAAGTAACGCCGATGCCCAGTAATGCTTTGAGCCAAAGCGGTAGACGTTGTTTGGGCTTGGGTGTGGCTGCTGGGGGTGAATCGATCGATGGTTGAGGTGGGGCGGATTGAAGTTGTTGATTCGGATAGTATTCGGTGCGGGATGGTTCGGTGGAATACTGAATGTGTTGAGAAGGTTGTACTGACAAGGAGTGAGTCTCAGGAGTTTCGTCACTGAGAAGGTCGTCGATATCTGCAAATAGTCGATCGAGCGAGCGATCTGCATGGGCGTTAACTTTGGCGAGGATATCGTTTTGGCGGAGCCGATCCTGTGGTGATGGGGATTGAGGAACTGCGGGATTTTGGTTAGTCATCGGTTAGGGGTTGGGGGTTAGAGAATAGTTTACAGCAATCTATTTGTCGTAGTTGAAATGAAATTATGATACTGCTCCCCTATTTCCTCACTTGTTTGAGCAGTCTATTGCATTCGATCGATCGTCCGATATTGAACTGCTTCGGCGATGTGGGCGGGTTCGATCCTGTCTGTGTTGGCGAGATCGGCGATGGTTCTGGCGACTTTGATGATGCGATCGCTCGCCCTAGCTGACAATCCTAACTTACGAATGGCTGTCTCTAATAGTTGCCGACTGCGATCGTCGAGGGGACACCACGTTCGCAATTCTCTACTTTGCATCTGGGCATTACATACAATGCTGGGCACAGACTCAAATCGCTGACGCGCCTTGTCACGGGCAGCTTGAACGCGGGGACGGACTATAGCTGAAGTTTCCCCTGTAGGCTGATTGGTAATCTCCTCTGGTTTGAGCCGATTTACCGCTACCTGAAGATCGATCCGATCCATCAGGGGGCCGGAAAGCTTTGCCCAGTAGCTCTCCCGCTGACGGGGATTGCAGGTACAAGCTTGAATTGTATCTCCATAATAACCGCAGGGACAGGGATTTGTACTGGCAACTAGGGTAAATTGGGCAGGGAAGGAGACAGACTGACGGGTACGGGAGATGGTGACGTGTCCATCTTCTAGCGGTTGACGCAAGAATTCTAGAACATCGCGCTTGAATTCTGTGAGTTCGTCGAGAAATAATACGCCCCGATGGGCGAGGGAGATCTCGCCAGGACGAGGGTACGTGCCACCACCGACAAGGGCTGGGCCAGAAGCCGAGTGATGTGGGCTACGATAAGGTCTGTCGCAGACGAGAAAACCGCGTTCTTTGAGCAAGCCAGCGACGGAGTGAATTTGGGTGACTTCCATCGCTTCGGAAAATGATAATGGCGGGAGAATTCCAGGCAGACGGCGCGCTAACATCGTTTTGCCACTACCTGGCGGCCCGACAAAAATTAGATTGTGTCCTCCGGCTGCGGCGATTTCGAGTGCGCGACGGGCGTGTGCTTGTCCTTTGACATCATGCAAGTCGGCATAATCTAATTGGGGTTGGGCTAGTCTACCCGTGACATCTACTTTGACTGGCTCAAATTGTTCGGGATGATTGAGGAAGGCGACGACTTGGGCGAGATCTTCTAAGCCATATACCTGGATGCCTTGCACGACAGCCGCTTCGCAAGCATTGGCGGCTGGTACTACCAATCCAGTAATCCCCATTTTCTGGGCGGCGGCGGCGATCGATAGCACCCCTGTAACCGCGCGTAAACTGCCGTCTAGGGACAGTTCGCCCAAAAATAGGTAATCTCCCAATAATTCCCCGCTTACCTGGTCTGAGGCGGCGAGGATGCCCACACAGATGGGTAAATCAAAGCTGGGGCCTTCCTTGCGTAAATCTGCGGGCGTGAGGTTGACGACAATTCGGCGGATCGGATAGGCGGAACCAGCATTTTTAATCGCTGTTTTGACGCGCTCTTTGCTCTCTTGCACGGCGATATCTGGCAACCCCACAACGGTAATCCCTGGCAACCCAGTGGCGACATCTACCTCAACGCCCACTTTTACTGCATCGATGCCGATAATTGTTGCACTCCAAACTCTGGCTAGCACAGGGATATTTCCGTTATTTGTTGATGATATTGACTCAGTTAAGCACGATCCTTCCGTAACTGACAACGATCGAATGTCTTAATTTTTAGGCTTTAGGCTTTAGGCTTTAGTAGGCTTTAAGCTTTAGGCTTTAGGCTTTAGGAGTAGTTTTGGGAGTAGGATGTTGGCTCTTGGCTGAAACTTCGCCGTTGGCGCAACAGGTCGTGTAAATTTTTGTGCTAAGTTTTGATTGATGCCTTATTCCCGCACAGATGTCAAAGCCATACAAATTAAGCAATCATCCATAATGCATCCACCATCCACCATCCACCATCCACCATCCACCTATGAGTTTGTCTACACTGATCCTCACTGCCCTTGCTGTCGGCATGATGTTTGGGACTGTTTTGAATACTACATTTCCGCTGGCGATCGAACCATTCGATCGCTATCTACTCGCACCAATCGGGGCTGGATTTTTGCGGATTATTCAATTCGTCGTCGTGCCGTTGATCTTCTCGTCCTTAATTCTCGGTGTCAACCGGATTCAGGGTACGGGGCAAGTTGGGAGATATGTATTGAAGCTGATGACTTGTTATGTAGTAACGAGTTTAATCTCACTGTGCATCGGCATGGCTGTGGCGTTGTGTTTGCAACCTGGTGCGGGGGTGACGGGATTTACAGTACCAGCTACAACTGCGGCTACAGTAGCCCCAGACGCGATCGATTGGCTGGTCAGTCTGGTGCCGACTAATCCATTGGGCGCACTTAGTAGTGGCAATCTCTTGCAAATCATTTTCTCGGCTGCTCTATTTGGTACCGGAATTCAAATGGCACAAGCACAAGCCAAGCCGTTTGTGGAGTTGTTGGAGAGTATCTATACTATCAGTGAAAAAGTGCTGTCAGTGATTTTATATGCTGCACCTGTGGGAGTATTTGCGCTGATTAGTTCGACGATTGCCACACAAGGGTTGGGATTGATCGTGCGGCTATCTTTATATGTATTGGGGCTACTAATTTCGACGCTGATCATGGCAGGGTTCTATCTGATCCTGCTGACATTACTTAAAGCCAAACCTGGTAAGTTTTTTCGCAGTCTGATTCCATCATTCTTTCTAGGCTTTGGGACTGCGAGTTCCAATGCAGTTTTACCGATGGTATTACAAAATATGCAGGAAGGTTATGGATTGCGATCGGAGATTGCCAGTTTTTCTTTACCTTTAGGCACAGCATTAAAACGTGATGGAGCAACTATTCTCCAAGGATTTAATGCTATTTTTATCGCTCAAATTTATCATGTGCCAATTACCCCATCGCTATTGTTTGCGATCGGACTTAGTAGTTTCTTAGTTTCGTTTAGTACTCCTGGCGTACCTGGTTCGGCATTGATTACGATGGCGACGGTGCTATCTGCGGCGGGATTGCCCTTAGAAGGGATTGCGATTGTCGCGGGGATCGATCGATTGACTGATGGTTTCAAGACTGTACTAAACGTCGTAGGCAATGGTAGTAATGCTATTTTGCTCAGTCTATGGGAGCCAGCTCCACCAGAGTTAGCTCCAGAATTAGCTCCAGAATCGATCGTCGTCCCAGTTCATGAATCAATTGTCAGACATTAGACGATCGACAGTCAACTCTCAAATATCTGTACTCAGTGGGGATTTATTTAAGAGGCTATCCAAGCGATCGGTAGACCAGTATTCTGAAGGGTAAGCGATCGCCGAAATCGAAGACAATCGCACTACCCAGGTTACTCGTTGGAAAATGTATTCCGTCGAATCCTCCTCACTCCCTGGGACTAAAATTAATACTTCCACAAAATCTCGATCGAGTCCAATCGGTACACCAAAGTAACTTTTGTCGCGGGTTTCAATCCAAACCTTAATCCCATCATGCAACGCAGTTTTCAAGCGTTGATGCAACAGACTAGATTCTTTGATGTCATTTTTACCCATAGGGTTAGGTGAGGTTAGGGATTAGGGCTGGGAAAAATGTGGCTGCGATACATCGCGTCTTCAGAAATAGTAGATGTCTGGATGGGGTATAAACGATGAGGTTGTCAAGTCGTATTTTCAAGGCTCGATCCTCATCTTCTGTAGGGAAGCAGATGCGTTAGAGTCAATAGACAACTAGACGCTTTCAGTCCGAGCTATGCAGACTATTTGGGCTGTAAAGCAATTGGTCACGACAACCTAAATTAACTAAAATTATGCTATCTAACCTCTTCGGTGGTAAAAAATTAACCATCCCATCTCCAGCAAACGCATTACCTGGAAGATCCGAGCAAATGGCTCTCCCTGCCAAACATTACGTGAATGGTAATCCCTTCACCCCACCATATCCCGATCGGATGGAAAAAGCCATGTTTGGGATGGGTTGTTTCTGGGGTGCCGAACGTAAATTTTGGCAGCTTCCAGCAGGCGTCTATATTACCGCTGTGGGCTATGCCGCCGGAAGTACACCAAATCCTACCTATCAAGAGGTTTGTAGTGGTGCAACGGGGCACAATGAAGTCGTACTAGTGGTATTCGATCCTGAAGTTATCACTTATCAACAACTGCTCAAAGCCTTCTGGGAAAACCACAATCCTACTCAAGGAATGCGCCAAGGTAACGATGCAGGTACTCAATATCGATCGGGGATTTATTGCTACTCCGACAGTCAAATCCAATTAGCCGAAGCTTCTAAAGTAGCTTATCAATCGGCTCTCGACAGTGCGGGGCATCAGGAGATCACGACCGAAATTATCGCTGCACCAGAATTTTATTATGCCGAAGTTTATCACCAGCAGTATCTAGCCAAGAATCCTGGTGGTTATTGTGGTTTGGGCGGTACTAATGTTTGTATGCCTGAGAATTTGTCGGTTGTAAATTAAGGCGGCGGGATTGAATAACTCACATCTTGCACCAGTTTGAATATACTAGTACTAACCGTAGATCCAGGGTACCCATCAAGGGCACCCCTACAGGTTAATTGTGTAGGGGGTGTCCTGTCTTGAAAAGTGCTTAACTTGGGGAAACCCCAAGTGAAGCACTTTTAGGTGTCTTGTCGTTTTTTTATGCGGCTCTGCTGGGGTACCGATAACTATGCCAAAAATTACACTCCCAGACATCTCGGCATCGGCACTAGGACACATCAGCGATTTTGGCGATCGGACTGAAGATCTGATCTCATAATTTATCTCAATTGACATAGCTATAGTCTTAACTGTTTGAGCAATTAGCGACGATCGGGGAGGATTGCAACAATTTTGCAGCAAATTCTTGCGGAAAAATGCGGCGCAATGAAGATCTCGGTACTACTGGGCAATTGCTAGGCTGGCGGCTAATAATTGCTCGATCGAGTCTAATAATTCCACTTGCCCCCAATTTTGGTATAGACTAGCCGCGATCGCTAGTCCCCCCGCACCGACACCTTCTTTGACAAATCCTTGCTCGTAGACTTGCAATTGGGGATATTGGGAAGTGGCGAAACTCAATTTGGCAGAGATGAGCGGGATCTGCGGGATCGAGTCAGCTAGGGCAACTGTCGCCCCAGATCGATCGTTAGCTACCCAAGCAGTCGTCCCGACGACGATCTGTGCCGTGTTAATTTCCAAACCTTTCTCAACCCGGATCGCTTGAATTAGAGCTGCTACAGCCAACATTTGCGTCCCCCCAGCGAGTAATACACCACAGGTTCGACTGGCGGCGATCGCCATCCCAGCGACAACAATTTGCATCGGATCGCCGATCGCTGCTACCAATTCTAACGGCGAAAGGGGTAACTTTAAGTGGGCTAATCCGCGACGGGCGATCTCTGCTTTCTGCTGATGATTGCAAACTGGATGACTGCTATTGACTTTGCCCACAGCATCGATGCCCAATCCCATCAGTAAGCTCAGGGCGGTAGTAGTACCACCCACAACACATTCCCCGATGATGATGTAACTATCCTCACCAGTAACAGCAGCTAATTTTTCACCCCAGAGCGATCCCTGTTGATACAGCCGTTCGACAGTAGCTAGCGGTAAGGCTGCACCCGTAGTTAGACAAGCCGCAGGGATCCCATCTAGATCTAGATGAGGGACAGTTGGCGGCTTAGGTAAACCAGCATTGAAGATATATAGAGGTAGATCTAATGCCGCGACAATCGCGCGGGAAATATATACAGGCGATGCACCAGCAATCAGTGGGGGTAAAGGATAATCAGGCTGTATACTAACCCCATTCGCTAAAAATTCGGCATCGGCGATCGCAGTATACTGACGATCTTCAGGTGTTTTACCCGCTGCGGAAATCCCTGGAATCAGACAAGTAGCTGTAAATCCCAACACACAAGCAAATACTGGCAATTTGCCGCGATACCGCTCCAACCACTGTTGAGCCTGTAATGGTTGGGTATGGATCTGGATCATTAGTTATTGACGATCGGTGAAGCGAACGAGCACATTGCAATAAATTTCCTGTGAAAGTCAGAGGTTAACTGTGATAAGAGGATAGGGGGTAGAGGGTAGAGGGTAGTTCTACAGTTTTAATAGTTCAAAAAAACTTAATTCAATCGATCGGCTCAAATTGTTAGCATCAGCCAATCTTCAATCACTTTCGCAGGAGGTCTAATAGACATTATAGTCGATGCTTTCCCCGAATCCCTGCCCTCAACGATCGATCGGGAAGTACTCCCTTCCCACTCAAAAAATAGACATCATGATTCACCATCCACCATCCACCATCCACCATCTACCATCCACTATCCACCATCCACCATCCACCATTCACCATCCACCATCCACCACTCACCATCCACCATCCACCATCCACCATCCACCATCCACCATCCACCATTCACCATTCACCATCCACCCCCTACACTAGATGTCCAATCTGACACTAGAAAGGAAGTATGTTTAATATTTAACAAGCTGGGCACTTAGTAGTATGAGATTGTGTCAGTATGTGTGATAAGGGCTACGCCAATGTCGCCGTCTTTGGGAACTATAGAAGAGATACCCGATCTACAAATTTGAGATATGGACACGATTCTCCAGCAGAAAGGCAATGCCCACGATCGATCCCGTACCATTTTGATTGTGGAAGATGCCCAAATCTACCGTGAATTGCTCTGTGCCTATCTGCACCAGGATCCTCGCTACACTTACACCATTCTGCAAGCAGAGACTGGTGCCCAAGGATTGCAACAATATCAGATCGATCGACCCGATGCGATTTTACTAGATTATTTACTCCCAGATATGAACGGGCTGGAATTTCTGCACGCCTTACAGGAGCAGATCGCACAGCCAGATCTCCCAGTCGTGATGCTCACGAGTTATCAGGATGAGAACTTGGCAATCCAAGCAGTCGCATCTGGTGCCCAACAATATCTGTGTAAGTCATCACTAACAACAGAAAATTTGCGACTGTCACTGCACAATGCCATCAAGCAGGGAGAACTCCTGCGTCAAGTTGCCGAACTCCAAGCTCAAAACGATCGACAGCTAGCAGTTTTACATCAGCAGGAAGAGCAGTTGCGGCTGGCATTGGCATCGGCGCGGATGGGGATTTGGGACTGGAATCTGCTCACGGGAAAGATCGAGTGGAACCGAGAGCAAGAAGAGTTATTTGGCTTGCTGCCTGGCAGTTTTGATGGCAATGCCGAAACCTTTGCGCGATACATTCATCCAGAAGATCGTCCGCTGGTACTCCAATTTGTCGGGAAAATGATCGAAGAGCGGGCGATCTTGTGCCATCAATTTCGGATTATCTGGGCAGATGGTAGCATCCATTGGATCGAAACACGGGGAGAGGTACATTTTGAGGCTGGGCAAGCGTACCGAACGATCGGGACAGCTCTGAATATCGACGAGCGACAGCAAGCACAGCAGATGTTGCAAGATCGATTGGAGCAACAACGCTTGGTAATGGATCTGACGGGACGGATTCGGCGATCGCTCGATTTGTCAGAAATCCTCCAAACTACTGTAGATGAGGTGCGGCAGTTCCTGCAAACCGATCGAGTAATTGTTTATGAATTTTCGCCAGATTGGACTGGCACCGTCATTGTGGAGTCTGTAGGCGCGGGCTGGAGGGCGATCCTCAACACTCAAATCTATGTAACCTGCATCGAATCATATCTAGGAGATTTTCAGCAAGGATGTGCAGTCGCCTGCGCCGATATCTGCAATATGGATGTGGCGGAATGGTATCTACAACTGCTAGAAAGTCTGCAAATTCGGGCAAATTTGTTGGTG
Organism: Chamaesiphon sp.; assembly: GCF_041737865.1. Classification (NCBI taxonomy): domain Bacteria; kingdom Bacillati; phylum Cyanobacteriota; class Cyanophyceae; order Gomontiellales; family Chamaesiphonaceae; genus Chamaesiphon; species Chamaesiphon sp. The sequence goes on along the minus strand of NZ_JBGSQZ010000228.1, from coordinate 16,155 downwards.
CCAATTTTCAAAGGAGATGAATTATGGGGTTTATTGGTTGCCCACAACTGTTCGGCTCCGCGTCCGTGGCAAACTTCCGAAATCGATTTAGTCAAGCAGCTAGCCAGTCAAGTGAGTATCGCGATTCAACAGGCAGATCTATTTACCCAAGCGCAGATTGAATTGACACAACGCAAGCAAGCCGAAATGACCTTGCAACTGCTCAATGCTGAATTAGCCCAACGTCAAGCAGTGGAAGAACTCAAGGACGAATTTATTGGGATTGTCAGCCACGAACTCCGAACGCCACTGACTTCGATGCGCGGATCGTTGGGGATATTGGCAATGGGTTTGATGGATGATGAACCAGCGCAGATGAAGCAGATGATTCAGATTGCCGCAGTCGAAACCGAACGGCTAGTGCGGATGGTAAATGATATCCTCGATCTAGAAAAATTAAATGCCGATCGAACCCCGCTGGAGCGAGAATGGTGTGATGCCGCAGCCCTAATCCAACAGGCGATCGATATTATGAGCAGTAGTGCTGATGCTGCTAGAGTGCGTCTGGAGCTAGATTGTCCCTCCGCCCAAATTTGGGTAGCACCAGATCGAATCGTCCAAATTTTCACAAATCTCCTCTGCAATGCGATCAAATTTTCACATCCAGATGGTGTGGTATCGATCGTCGCTAAGATCGCCGCACCCGATGAGAATGGCTCTACTCAACTCGCCAATAGTCCATCGCCGCAAATCTACTTCACTGTCGAAGATCGCGGACGCGGCATCCCCCCGCACAAACTCGAAACCATTTTCGATCGATTTCAACAGGTAGATAGCTCCGATGCGCGTGACAAAGGCGGTACCGGATTGGGACTAGCAATCTGCAAATCGATCGTCTTGCAACATCAAGGTCGAATCTGGGTAGAGAGTATATGGGGACAAGGTAGTACGTTTTTTGTAACTTTACCGTAACCAATGAATGATACTCGATCGAATTAGGGAACTTTATAGAAATCAGCTTTATTTTGAGTAGGTATTAATCTGCTTTCCCATCGTCCCTCTGTTCATCTCTAGCGAGGACTGTCAATTATGAGTATCAATAGCCACAAGATCGGATTTAAAGACTCGATCGCCGAGTTTAATAAAATTAAAAATGATGCGTTCAGTGGGAATCTGATCGTCCAGGTTGCAGATACTCCGAGTTGGATGTTTTGCTTTTGGGCGGGACGTTTAGCAGGGATTAGTGGTGGTATCGATGGGATCGATCGATGGAGACGAAATTTAGCTCTAGCATCGCTGACTGTACCACTCGATCGATTGGTTAAATCGACCGATCCTCAAGAAATATTTTTGAACTCTAATCGAATAGCTCAAGAATGTGCAGTCCAAGAGGTTTTATTTGATATCATTCAATTTAGTCAAAATCAAGGCGATCGATTATCCTGCCATCTGATTCCAGTAGTTAATAATCATACCCAAGTAAAATCAATTCTACCACTGCTAGACATTCAACCAATCCTCAGTAAAACGATTCAAGCTTGGCAAGAGTGGGAAAAACACGAACTAGCTAGTTATCCGCCTAGCTTATTTCCGATTATTCAGAAATCAGATCAGATTGCTAATTTTGATGATAACAAAGAGCTGCAATATCTAATTTCATCGATCGATGGCAGTAAATCCTTACGTACTCTAGCCATCCACCATCGCCGAAAATTAATCGACGTAGTAGAATGTTTACTGCCCTTACTCAAACTACACATCATTACTCTATCACCATTAAAGCAATCTCGGATAGAGCCAGATAATTTTGATGAAGTCAAGATTTATCCAGAACCAGAGTTAAAGTTTGCCGAGGCTCAACTCCGCCCAAGTCCTCAATTTTTGCGATCGGATCGCGATGCACTCATTGAGGTAGTTGCGCCAATGGCGGATCGAGTCACTACTAAAATTAGTCCAGTAATTGCTTGTATCGATGATAGTATTGCCGTCTACAAAAAACTAGAAAAAATCATCACCGCACATGGCTATCGATCTTTTGGAGTGCAAGATCCACTCAAGATTATTCCAAGTTTAATTAGAAATAAGCCAGATCTAATTTTGCTGGACTTGGTGATGCCAATTACCAATGGTTATGAAGTTTGCGAACAGATTCGGAAAACACCTTCACTAGCAAGCGTACCGATTATCATCTTAACTGCTAACGATGGTTTGATCGACAGGGTTCGCAGCAAATTTGTCGGGGCAAATGGATTTTTAGGTAAGCCAATCCAACCTGAAGCCGTACTCAAGACGATCGATAAATACCTCGATAAGAAACCGTCAGGTAAAACCGTAAGTTATGGCGACAAATCTAACCGTATGTTTGTACACACTTCAGTTACTCTCGATGATACTTCATCCGCAGTAGGCTTACACCAGCGAGAACGATTAGATTTATTTAATAGCATTGACAAACGAATTTTAGTTGTTGACGACGATCGAAATATCCGCGAAGTCGTATCGATGTGTCTGCACAAACTCAAAGGTTGGGATATTCTAACTGCGGCATCAGGGCAAGAAGGGCTAAATGGCATCTCTACAAATCATCCTCATGCGATTGTCTTAGATATAATGATGCCAGAGATGGATGGACTAGCTTTTATCCGCCAGCTTCGGGCTAATCCTAATACCAAAAATATCCCAGTCGTGCTCTTGACAGCCAGCCGCCAACTACCAGAATTAAAGTTATTAACCGAACTAGGTGTAGTAGAGATCGTCTCCAAACCTTTTCTGCCTATCGATCTAGTTCGGCAAATCGATCGAGCCTTAGAAACCAACTTATATCTATTAAATTAGTGAATAACTAAAAATCATTATCTCTCTGTTCCACTCTCATCAATCTTTGATTTAATCGTCTACTTTTTCGAGCATTATCTTCGGTTTCACGCTCATTTTTAGCCAGATCGAGATCGAGATCGGTGAGATAAGTTTGGAGCGAATTGAATCCACCTGTCATCGTGGTGAGGAGAGTACCTTCCATGCTATCCATCCGATGCTGCATCCCAGTCATATTTTGCTGCATCACAGTCATATTTTGCTGCATCACAGCCACAGCTTGGATGACTTGACTGAGTTGGTTTTCAATTCGCTCTAATCTCTCTTCTGACATGCCGAGTAACTCAATAGACGTTTATTACAATATAGCCTAACGATAAGGTTACTGGTGCGTTACGGCAGCAGCCTAAAACAACCTACATCTATTTAGGATTGCTAGATCTGCGGTGTCCTCCTGCGGCGGCTCTTTAATAGTGGGTACCTGATTTACGATGATGAACTGCGGTGACTCCAGTAGGATTGAATACTTTTCCAGTATCTATAGTTGCATAAATCAACCAATGATCGCCGCATTCCATTCGACTTTGAACATTGCATTCTAGATAGGCTAAACTATCTGTCAGGATTGGACAACCATTAGTTGCTATCTCCATATTCACACCTACAAACCGATCTTCTCCAGGTGCAAATGGTTTGAGAAATTGCTTCATCAGGGGGATATGTTTACCCTGTTCGAGAATATTTAGGACGAACTTACCATCCTTGTGCATGAGCGATTCGATCGCGCGTTCTTTGGCAACTGCTACAGTTAAACCAGGTGGATTAAATGTGGCTTGAGCTACCCAAGAAGCCAACATCGCACCGGATAAATCGCCCTGCTGAGTAGTCACAATCGTCATCGAACCGACAATTCGCCCGACAGCTTGCTCGACGCGATCTGTTGTCGCTTCCCCAATTTTCGCTTTAGGAATACTTGCTTTCTTGGCTTTCTTCACAGCTTGAGCAAAATCCGTCCCCGTTTCCTCGCATTGTTTGAGCGCGATCTCCGTCGGCTTAAACTTGACCCGAATCGGTTCAAATCCAAGCTTGTAGCCAGCATCTTTGAGCTTTGTCTCTAAAAGATCGATCGCTTCCCCACTCCAGCCAAACGAGCCAAATACCCCCGCTAATTTAGTCTTCTCAGCAGAAGACAAGATGACACCCAAAGCCGTTTGAATCGGTGTTGGTGCGTGTCCGCCGAGCGTCGGCGAACCGACAATAAACCCAGCACACCTTTCTAATGCTGCCTTAATTTCCGCAGGCTCGACAAATTCACAGTTAATTGATTCTACACCCATACCAGCCTTGGTAATTCCTGAGGCGATCGCTTGAGCAACCGTCGCCGTATTGCCATAAGCCGAAGCATAAATCAGTGCGACAGTAAGTGACTGACTACTCTGTGCTTTACTCCACTGTTGATAGAGATTGGTCAATTCAGTCAAACCATACTTAACCAGTGGCCCATGTCCGGTAGCATAGAGACTAATCGGATACTCAGAAATCTTGTCCAAAGTCGAGCTAATTTGTTTCGCGGCTGGAGCCATCAAACAGTCGAAATAATAGCGACGATCCTCTGAGTAAGATTCCCACCCTTCATCAAATACTTGGTCGCCGCAGACATGACAACCGAAGAGTTTATCAGTATAGAGAATTTGGGTTTTGAGATCGTAAGTTAATAATCGATCTGGCCAACGGGGAGTAGGTGCGAGCATAAACTTGAGGACGTGTCCCTGACCCAGATCGATCGAATCCCCACCCTTAATCGCGATAATTTTGAGATCCTCTCGTCCTAGAATAGCAGGCAGAGCGATCGCGGCGGGATTGGAACAGACAAAGGTAATTTGCGGTGCTAATTCCAGTAACTTCTTGAGGGTTTCACCACGATTGGGATTGATGTGTCCGAGGATGACGTATTCGATTAACTTGACATTAAATCGTTTGTCTAATCCGGTGATAAATACGTCGGTAAAGGAGGAGCCAGGGGGGTCGATGAGGGCTTTGGTGTCGCCTTTGATGATAAAGGAGTTGGCGGTGGTACCGCGTGCTAATCCGTACTCGATTTCAAATTTGAGTCGATCCCAGGTGCGGGAACGGAGGACGGTGGTGTCGGGGGCGATGGGGTAGGGTTGGAGATCGCGGGGGGGCATATTGGTGCTTGGTTGGGGTGGTGTTTTTAACGCAAAGGGCGCATATTGGTGCTTGGTTGGGGTGGTGTTTTTAACGCAAAGGGCGCGGAGGGATCTTGGTGCTTGGGGATGAGTGGTGGTGGTGTCCGCAGAGGGCGCGGAGGTTAGAGGTTGTTGACGATGCGACGAATTCCGTCTTTGAGGAGGAGGACGTTGAAGTTGATGATGAGTCCGAGTTTACAGTGGGATAGTTTGAGGTAGGTGAGGACTTGGGCTGAGTGTAAGGAATTGATGGCTTCGACTGCTTTTAGTTCGATGATTACTTTATCTTCAACTAATAAATCGACTCGATAACCACATTCTAATTTGACTCCCTCATAGACTAACGGCAGACCTTTTTGCTGTTCTACCTTTAACTGCGCTCGATTTAATTCATAGCACAAACAAGCCTCATAAGCCGACTCCAATAATCCAGGTCCCAAAGCCTTGTGTACCTTCAAAGCACAACCAATAATCACACTAGACAACTCCTTCTCATTCATACCTTCGCGCCCTTTGCGGAAACCACCAACAACCATCGCCATCCCTCATCCCCCTCCGCGCCCTTTGCGTTAAAAAAACACCATCCCCGCTTAATAATGATTCCCCACCCGCCGATGATGCACCGCCGTCAGCCCCTCCACCTTCGCCACCCGTCCGGTATCCACCGTCGCATACACCACATGATGATCGCCGCAAGCCAACCGACTCACCACCTCACACTCGATATACGCCAGCGCATCCTGCAAAATCGGGCTACCATTCTCCGCTGCTTGAGTCTTCACGTCCTCAAACCTGTCCGCCCCAGGTGCAAATCGTTTCAAGAAGTGCCGCATTAGGGTTTGATAGTTCCCCTCTTCGAGCATATTCAACACAAATTTATCCCCGACCTGCATCAATGAGTCGATCGCCCGATCGTTGGATACTGCTATAGTCAATCCCAAGGGTTCAAAGCTTGCCTGTGTCACCCATGAGGCTAACATCGCACTACTAAAGTCTCCTTTTTTGGCGGTAATAATATACAAGCCGCCGCTAATCCGTCCCAGGGCTTTGTCGAGGTCGGAATCTAGGGATTTCATCTGTTTGATGGCTTTATCTTTGGTCAGCAGTTGTCCCAAGTCGGTTCCGGCTTCTTCGCACTGTTGATAAATCGCTTCGGTGGGGGTTTCTTTGACGCGGATGGCGGGGAAAGCGATACTCACGCCGATTTCGCTAAATTTGCTGACTAAGGGGTCTACAGGCTCATCGTCGCCGCCGTAGGATTCAAATAACCCGATCGTTTGTTTATTTTTGGCTGCTACGAGAATAGTCCCGATCGCGGCTTGAGCTAGTGCCGCAATTTTACCGTGTCCTGGCGGCATCCCGATCGCAATCCCCGCACTCCGTCCGACTAGTTCTTGGACTTCTTGGGGGTCGGCGGATTTGAGATCCATCATCTCGACGGCGACTCCGGTTTTGGTAATCCCCCGCGCCAATGCTTGGGAAAGCCTGTCGCTATAACCATAGTCGGCGACGTAGAAGACGGCTACGCTGCTTTCTGCTTTGGCTTTGAGTTGCGACCAGTCTTGATACCGTTGGACGAGTTCGCCGACGTTGTGGCGCAATAGGGGGCCATGTCCGGTGGCAATTGTCCCGACGGTGGGGAGTTCGCCCATCCGTTTGAGCGCGGATAATACCGATCGCGCATTGGGTGCCATCAGGCATTCATAATAGAACCGATAGTCTGGCTCGATTTTGCCTAAGTCTTCATCGAATACCGCATCGGAGCAATAGTGCATCCCAAAGGCATCGCAAGTATACAGGATCTGGGTGCCGCGATCGAAACTAAAGATCGTATCGGGCCAATGCAAGTTGGGCGCAATCACAAATTCGATTTCATGTCCCTGTCCCAAATCTAGGACATCACCATTTTTAACGATTAGTTTGGTAAAAGGTTGATGGACAAAGTTTTCGAGAAATTGAATCGCCACCTTACTACCGACGATGGTGACATCAGGAGCTAGTGCCAATACATCTCGCACTAAGCCACTATGATCGGGTTCGGTATGGCTGATAATCAAATAATCGAGCTGACTGGGATCGATCTGTCCCTTGAGCGTTTCCAGGTACAACTGCCGAAATTTTTCGTGGGAGGTATCTACTAATGCCAGTTTATCGCCCCGAATGATAAAGGAATTGTATGTAGTGCCATTTTGTAGCCCAAATTCAATATCAAACCTGTCGCGCTCCCAATCCAACGAGCGAATCGCGGTCGTATTGACACCAATATCTTCAACCTGCATGGTCAAACGTTTTTGAATCTTGTCAGTTAGTAATACCATCGCGATCTACCTTTACCTATTCAACTCACCAGGTGTTTGTTACTATTGTGACACGATCTTTTTGGAGTGTTCGATCGAAAATACTATCGATCGATTAACCTACACTAATCAATGGATCGTGACAACTAGTTCAATCTGCGAGTAGCTTATGATATATCACTGGGAATTAAGCACCGGACATCAGATCTCTGTAGACAATGAGGGGGCGCAAACTGTGGTAACTATTTTGCATACTAGCGCAGGACAGCAACAGCGCACGAGCAATAGTTTCACCACAGGTATTTGGCTGATACCACCTGAGATGTCGATGACTCCGACGGGGGGTATCCTCAAAGTCACCACCCCCAGCGGCGAATCCCTGATTCAGATTCAGGGTAATAGTATTCAGATGCAAAGCAGTCAGGGCGCGAGTCAATCTACTAGCACTAGTTCTAGTTCTACCGCCACTGGCATCAAACCGATGCAAATGGGGAATATGCAGATGAATATGCAGCCCATGTCGATGAAAATGGGCTGCATGGAATTAAATATGGACGCAACCGCCAGTCAAAAGCGGTTCTGTACTGAGTGTGGTACTCCCGTCAAACCAACTGATAAATTCTGTGCTAGTTGTGGGCATAAATTGGAGTTATGACTAAAGATTGACCATTTGCATCATAGAGGTGGGATAACGATCGCCTGATGCGGCACCTTGGGGGAGAATAGTATCGATCCGATCGAGTTCTGCTATCGTTAATTTAACATCCAATGCGCCCAAATTATCGAGTAGATATGAAACGCGCTTGGTACCAGGAATCGGCACGATATCGTCGCCTTGTTGTAGTAACCACGCGATCGCCAGTTGAGCGGGAGTACAATTTTTAGCCTCAGCCATTTCCTGTATCTGAGCCACCAAATCCAAATTGCGCCCAAAATTCTCGCCCTGAAATCGCGGTGAGACGCGTCGCCAATCATTTGCGTCTAAATCGTCAAAAGTTTTGACTTGCCCAGTCAGAAAGCCCCGTCCGAGTGGACTCCAAGGCACAAATCCGATCGCCAGTTCGCGGCAAGTCGGCAAGATTTCGTCCTCGACATCGCGGCTCCAGAGCGAATACTCGCTTTGCAATGCGGCGATTGGATGTACCGCATGAGCGCGGCGAATTGTCGGTGCGGATGCCTCTGAGAGTCCCAGAAACCGCACTTTACCTTCTGTGATTAATTCTGCCATCGCGCCGATTGTTTCTTCGATCGGGGTATGCGGATCGACACGATGTTGATAGTATAAGTCGATCGTCTCTACTCCCAACCGTCGTAAACTTGCCTCACAAGCCGATCGCACGTACTCTGGGCGACCATTGACGGGGACTGTATATCCCCCCTGACTGACATCACTCAGCCCAAATTTGGTGGCAATGACAACTCGATCGCGACGATCTGCAATTGCTTTGCCGATTAATGTTTCATTATGTCCCTTCCCATAAGCATCAGCCGTATCGAGAAAAGTCACACCAAGATCGATCGCTTGATGAATGGTATCCGTCGCCGCTTGTTCGTCAGCCGCACCATACACCCCTGACATCCCCATACAGCCCAAACCCAGGGCAGAAACTACCAATCCTTCACCAAGTTTGCGAGTTTGCATTGTTCGTCCTCTAAGTCCTTTCTAATGGTAACTATTCAGAAGGGGCACAAGTCAAGCGCGATCGATGTTTAGGTATAACCCAACCGTTTGGCTAATTGATATCCTAATCGATGTAATTTGCAGACATTACTCGTGGTATACTTGTTTTCAAAACCTCAAGCGATTGGCTCGATCTTGACAATTTCTGAAAATGAACATTTTCCGCAGTTCACTCCACTAGAATATCTGGAGTGGGAGGCACAACAAGAGTTGCGTCACGAGTTTGTTAATGGTCGAATCTCGGCGATGACTAGCGATAGTGTCGAGCACGATTCTGCCCGGACGCTGCGCGATCGAATTACTGCGAACTTGAACACTATGCTCCAAAATCATTTGCAATCTACTGTGTGTCGGGTGTTCGGTGCTGATGTCAAAGTGCAAATATTGGACTCTAATTTTTTCCTCTATCCAGATGTTAGCGTTAGCGGTGATGTCCAAGATCGCAGTGCCAGTAATTTTATCACTCATCCTCGCCTGATTATCGAAGTTTTATCACCTAGCACCGAAGCGGACAATCGAGACGGTAGGTTTGCATTGTATCGTCAATTGACTAGTTTACAAGAATGTGTGCTAGTTGGTACCGATCCGATCGGGTTGGATGTGCATCAACTCAACGAGCGAGGTAAGTGGGAATTTAGTTCATATGAATCTGGAGATGTGGTAGAACTCCAGAGCGTGAATTTAACTTTTGAGATCGATCGAATTTATGAGATGTAATATTTGAGATTGGGGGATAGTCAATTGTTACCAATCTCATTGTAAGCTTGTTAATTCTGATTCCCGATCTAAAGTCGATCGATCTGCTAACGACATAATTGTGAGATATCGATCGAAAGATCGGCAAAAGCTAGCGGTGAAATATCTCCATCATTTAAACAAAGTTCAGCTCTGTATTTATTGTCGATGATATCTCTAAATACGACTAATTCTGATGTTTGCAAATTGATCACCCAATATTCGGGGATACCCGCCCGAGCATACAGCTCTCTTTTCACACCCAAATCTTTGGCTAGAGTACTATTAGCAATCTCGACTAGCCAAAATATATCTTCAGGGAATGGATGGCGAGTTTGATAGAGAGTGTCGGGAGTCCTTAGAATAGCAATATCTGGCTCTGGCTCTGAGTCATTAGGTAGAGTAATCGGATGAGCTTCGCTAACTTCTGCGCGATTTCCCAGGAGCGAGCGGAGATATTTGGCTGTACCTCGGCAATAAAAGGAGTGCGTTACACCTTCTGGTGACATCTCAATGATTGCTCCATTAATTAGTTCTAAAGATCGCTCGGCTAATAATCCCGATTCAATCATCTGGTGGTAGTCATCCAAACTCCACTTAGCAGTAATTAGAGTCATTAGTTCTCTCCAAATAGCCAAACTGATTTTAATAATATTCGATACCCGATCGCCATTACGACTGTTAGTTCTTAATCCCTGAAGAATTACCAACTAATTTACTTCGTAATTGCTTGATACGATCCCGTAATGTCGCTGCTTTTTCAAATTCTAATTCTTTCGCAGCTACCTTCATTTCTGCCTCCAATTGGACGATCGCATCTGGTATTTGTTCGAGGGTTAATTCATCAACGTGAGCGATAACTGTCTCCAATTGTTGAGCATTCAATCGACGTGAAAGATCGAGGAATTGGAGGATGGAGTTATTACCTGTTTTGACGATCGAGTATGGTGTGATATTATTTACTTTATTGTGTGCAGATTGGATCCCACGCCGACGATCGGTTTCATCGATCGCGGCGATCATGCTATCGGTCAATTTATCTGCATATAAAATCGCTTGTCCGCGAATGTGACGAGCGGCGCGTCCGATTGTTTGAATTAACGAGCGAGTCGATCGTAGGAAGCCTTCTTTATCCGCATCGAGAATCGCCACTAGTGATACTTCCGGTAAATCCAAACCTTCGCGTAGTAAGTTTACCCCAATCAACACATCAAACTCACCATTCCGCAGCCCTTGAATAATTTCAATGCGTTCGATCGATTGAATCTCCGAGTGGAGATATTTGACTCTGACACTACGCTCGTGGAAATATTCAGTCAGATCTTCAGCCATCCTTTTAGTGAGCGTCGTAATCAACACGCGTTCTTCGCGCTTGACTCGATCGCGAATTTCACCTAATAGATCGTCTACTTGTCCCTCTGTCGGACGTACGAATATTTCGGGATCGATTACCCCCGTCGGACGGATGATTTGTTGGGCGATTCGATCCTCTGAGATTTCGAGTTCCCAGGCTCCAGGAGTAGCTGAAACAAAAATACATTGATTTACCTTATCCCAGAATTCCTCAGCCTTTAACGGGCGATTATCTGCCGCGCTTGGCAATCGGAACCCATGCTCGATTAAGACTTGCTTCCGCGCTCGATCGCCATTATACATCCCGCGAATTTGCGGAACGGTGACATGCGATTCATCAACAACGAGTAGCCAATCATCGGCAAAATAATCGATCAAACATTCAGGCGGATCGCCAGCATTACGTCTTGCTAAATGGCGAGAATAATTTTCCACTCCATTACAAAAACCGACCTCTCGCAACATTTCCAAATCGTATCGCGTCCGTTGGTCGATCCGTTGGGCTTCGATTAATTTACCATTGGTTTCTAATTCTACTATTCGTTTTTTCAATTCATTATCGATATCATTACAGGCATCCTGCAAAGTATCTTCAGGCGTAACAAAGTGCCGCGCCGGATAGATATTCAAACTACCCACAGTATTGAGAATTTCACCCGTCACTGGATCTACATAGCGAATTGCTTCAATTTCATCGCCAAAAAATTCCACCCGCACGATCCGATCTTCGTAAGCGGGGCCGATTTCAACCACATCCCCACGTACCCGAAAGTTACCACGTTTCAAGTCGATATCATTGCGACTATATTGCACCGAAACCAACTGTTTGAGCATCTCTCGCTGGTCGATTTCCATCCCAACTTTGAGCGGAATTGCTGCCTTGAGGTATTCGGCTGGAGTGCCCAAACCATAGATACAACTAATCGACGCTACCACAATTACATGCCGATGCTCGAATAGCGATCGCGTCGCCGAATGTCGCAACATATCAATTTCATCATTGATTGCCGATGCTTTTTCAATAAAAGTATCGCTAACGGCAATATACGCCTCTGGCTGATAATAATCGTAGTAGGAAACAAAATACTCGACCGCATTATGCTGGAAAAATTGCCGCAATTCGTTACATAATTGGGCGGCTAATGTTTTATTATGAGCTAATACTAAAGTGGGTTTCTGATGTTGGGCGATCGTCGCCGCGATCGTAAATGTTTTACCCGTACCTGTCGCCCCAAGTAAGGTCTGAAACCGCTGTTCGGATTTTAACCCAGCCACGAGTTGCTCGATCTCCGCAGGTTGGTCGCCAGTAGGTTTAAATGGTGCTGTCAGTTCAAATTCATTATCCATGCTTATTACCACCAGCTACACGGGACAAGTTGCCAGACTGCCTAAAATCGGTCGTTACATTCTAGCGCAGTTTGATGAAGAAGGGGTAATTGTGTACCAGGCTTATCGTCCGGCTATAGGCAATTTTGCAGCGACTCATGGCTACTTCGGCGGCGAACATTTCAGCCTAAATCGGATGAGTTGGATTAAGCCCAATTTCCTGTGGATGATGTACCGCTCTGGCTGGGGTCAAAAGGAGGGTCAGGAAGTGGTGCTGGCGGTGAAGATTAAACGCTCGGCATTCGATACGATCTTGGCTAACGCCGTCTGCTCTACTTACAATCCCGATTTCTATCCCACCGAAAAAGACTGGAAACGCGCTGTAAGTAATTCTAACGTCAGATTGCAATGGGATCCCGACCACAGCCCAACTGGAGGCAAATTAGCACGGAAAGCGATTCAATTGGGTTTGCGCGGGGATGTACTGGCTTTATATGCACGGGAGTGGGTCATCTCGATAGAGGATATCTCAGAATTCGTCTCCGAACAACGTCAAAATTTGGGCGATTTCAATAAGTTAATCGTACCGAGTGAGACTATTTATCCAGTCACAGATGCAAAAGTCGCCGCACAATTGCAATTATCTAGAGACTAGCTCCCCGACTTCTCCAAGAAGTCGGGGAGCTAATACAGCGGTTTGCAGGTTGGTGCGGGACAGCTATTCTTCAAAGCTTTTTTAGAGATTAGGTTCAATATTTAAAGTGTCCCCCACATGCTTACAAACCGCTGTATGTCTTAACCCCTTGGCAGAGCTGTAGGTTGGGTTTCATTCTTCAACCTAACAACCCAACTAGCTGATATCGAACATCCGCTTCAGTTACTCGGAACGAGAATCGTTAGATCTGATGATTTGTAGATCTGGCACGAATATCTACCATTAAGCTTTCTGGAGATCTATCTTCGAGAAAGGCAACTAAATTAACTGCTTCTGACAAACGACCTAGAGCATCGCTAAAGCTGTCATTTCGGGGCAAAGTTAAAATGATGGGATTGCCAAAATCGTCATTAATTCCTTGAAAGATCGTTAATCGCTGGTTTTGATTGGGCACCTTCTTCCAGCCATGCTCGGTTAAATAAGTTGCCATGTCGTCTACTGATAGTTTTGATTCTTTGAGTAATTGAGGGCTCATTTCTAACATATCCATTCTCCGCCGATCGCATATTCACGAGCAGATGTCATTAACATTAAAAGCGATTCGGGGTGAAGTTCTTGCGCTCTAGAAATCCGAATTCGCACCGATTGTTTATTTTCACTGAGTTCGCCCCGTAGATACTCCCAATAACAACCACCACCGAGAAATAAGCCCGATTCAGTAGTGGTTAACCATTGATCTGCATCCGTAGGTAAGACTTTAAGAATCAGAATGCAAGGAGTAGCAGCACTATCTTGGCGACGATAAGCTGTCAAACATTTAAAACACTCTTTGTATCCTCTAGAAACCTTAACGTAAGGGATTCAGTCAAAAAAAATAGATGTAAAACAGCTTAGACTAAATCGTTATAAGTTTTCACTTCTAGATCGTAAACGATATACTTAGGTTCGAGGAAGCAATTAATTGAGGCTTTAAGCTGAAAATCTAGGGCATACCCACTGGTAAATTGCCGATTGCCAATGGCTGTAATTTGACGAAAGGTGCCATCAATGCCAAAATCTTTATCGAAGTTGGAAATACTAACTCCAGCTCTAGCAGCGACGGATTGAACGTGAGCGACGCTGAGAAGCTCTTCGATTATCTGTTGCGGAAACATGCTGCGGCGATTTGATGCTGTTCTTAGTTTATCTCACACTTACTCTGAAAATTTGAGTAACCGTTCGATTTTCTGTGGAGGACACTATCCTCGATCGTCGTAATTGGCTCCTAGCATGGAAGAGAAGTATAATGAAAAGAATCGCTATTAGTTTAATTGGCAAGGCTGATAAAATATATTCTTACCTTCGTGAAATATTTCGATCGCACACACCCCTTACTCAATTAGTCGCTGTTTAATTGAATAAGGGTATAATCGGCAAGTGCCGAATATGCTACAAGCAAGGCAAATTAACTAAATAACCACCTACATCATTTACGCCGTAACCGATAATGGTTACAGCCAGGAAATTAAATGACTCAAGATGTTTTTCAAGCAGTTCAACAACTGCAACGGCTTCCATGCCATTATTTTTACTCAAGTCCCTATTTGACTGAGAGGACTGACAGAGCCTTAACTAGTATCCCACATTCCGCACTTCAATTTTTACAAAAAGCAATCCATAGCTAAAATTAACTGAGAATTATATTTGCGACATTTATAATATCAAAAACTCGATCGAAATGAGCATGATATTAGATTTTTCGCACTGTATAAAGCGCTATCCGCTATCATGATACTCTTAAAATCTGCTTGTTGTGAGTACTCTACTAATATTTTTACAAACATTGCTTTGTCTGATTCATTTCCCGAACCTCCTCTAATAAATATGGGTATATCTCCATCACTCCCCATGGAATTCCGTCGCCAGATACCTTCAGCCGCGTATTGGCCAGAATCAACCCAGCCGAATTGCAAAAGTGTTTCATGGGATGGATGGAAGCGGTAGCGCAAGTTACAGAAGGAGAGCTGCTCTGGATATAGTGCTAAGAATCTGGCAGTTATCCGTCATATTGGCATAAATTTATTATCATGAGATAAACAAACTAAGGTCGGGGTTAAGACCAAACGACTCAAGGCTGGATGGGATGACAACTATCTCAAGACTGTGCTTAGTGCTTTGAACATTGTCACCTCCTAGCTCTCAGTAATTGTTACGAAACATGTGCGGTTGCCCTGCTCTGAGTCCCGCTGCATCAGGGTGGTTTCATACACCGGAAGAAAAATGAGGATAGACTAAGTTACCTCACAAAGGAAATTAGTCTAAATGCTCCTCACAGAACAATTAAAGCAAATACCAGACCATCGGAAAGCAAAAGGCAAGAAATATTCATTATGGGTAATCTTAGCAATGGGTCTAATGGGAAGCTTATGTGGATACATCGGATACAGACCGCTAGCTGACTTTGCCAAGTTACATCAAGAGCAATTAGAGGAGTTATGAGAGTTACCACCAGCAAAATCAACACCATCGTACTCAACATTCCGGCGGATCATGATAGAAGTGGAACCAAAATACTCTACAGGCAATTAAGACCGCAGGTCATCATTGTCTAATTGCCGTCAAGCAAAATCAACCCACTCTTTATCGCGCGATTGAGTCAACAGCTCAAACTCAAACTGCAATCAGTCATGCCAGTGTGATTGATTCTAGTCATGGTCGGAGCGTAGAGCGGATTGTCAGTGTCTTTGCTGCACCTCCGGAATTATTAACCAAATGGATTGGCATCAAAAGTGTCATTATGGTTCACCGCACTGGCACTCGCGCTGAGAAACCTTTTACTGAAACCATCTACTATCTGAGTAGTCAGAGCTTATCTGCTGATACCTATATGACTCTGATTCGTGGTCATTGGGCGATTGAAAATCGTCTTCACTGGGTTAAAGATGTTACTTTTAGCGAGGACGATCCTCTTCGTTTAGGTGGTCATGCTCCCGTCAATTGGGCTATTTTCTTTACTTGGATTGTCACTTTAGTCCGTCGTGCTGGTATTCGGACTGTTCCTCAAGCTTTACGTTTGTGGGCTAACCAAGTTGATGATGTTTTTTCTTTCCTTGTATGAAACCACCCTGC
>NZ_JBGSQZ010000215.1:0-23782 GCF_041737865.1 Chamaesiphon sp. | reverse complement strand
AAAAAAAACAGTATCGATGGAAACGCACGCGCACCAGCCACCCTTAAGAAACAAAATCCAACTCGAAGAGCAATTCCCTCAAGCAGATCTAGATACATTGAAGTTGGCAGCACAAGAGGGCATCATCGATTTGAAGTATTTGGATGAAGCTGGTTTTTGTCTCTGGAGTCCAGTCAGCTATAGCTACTCTCCAGTAGGAGAGCAGAAACGAATGGAGCAGACAGACAAGCGATATGGGAATCGGATTAGCATTCTGGGTTTGTGGGAACCAGGTAAATCATTTGAGTATGCTCTTGCTCAAGGCGGCTTCAATGGAAAAAGCTACATTCAAGTCATGGATTGGGTCGCACGCAAAGCCGCACAAACGCTAGCAGCGACTGGACGTTTGACAGTCGTAGTTCAAGACAATGGCCCTCTACACAAAAGTCATCTTGTCCGTCAAAAGTGGGCTGATTGGCAGGACAAAGGCTTATTAATCTTCTTCTTACCGCCCTATTGTTCGGAAATGAATCCGATTGAAACTGAGTGGCACCAACTCAAAAGCCATGAAATCTCTGGACAGATGTTTGACAATGAGTATGATTTAGCCAAGGCTGTCATGGCGGGAATGGAATCTCGAAGTATAGCTGGTGAATATGCACTCGATCGTTTTATATTTAATTGCGCCTAGCTACTTAAATCAATGATTTTTGCTGTTGATGTCAACTATATTGAGGGCAAAGCTTTAGTTGCAGGTATTTTATTTGAATATTGGCAAGGTTCCGAAACCATTTGTCAAATTACCACAAAAATTGCGAATGTATCAGAGTATGAGCCAGGGCAATTTTATAAGCGCGAATTGCCATGTATCTTAGGAATTCTGACGCGACTTGAGTCGTTACCAGAGATAATAGTTGTTGATGGTTATGTCGAGCTTGGAGCGGCGCAGAAGCCAGGACTGGGGAAGCATTTGTATGATGCGATTGACGGTAAATCTATCATCATCGGCGTTGCTAAAAATCGATTTGAAGATACACCAGTCGAAGCAGAAGTTTTTCGTGGTGGTAGTCAGCGTCCACTATATGTGACAGCGATTGGCATCAGTCAAGCCGAAGCTAAAAGTGCGATCGCGAGTATGTATGGCAAATATCGGATTCCAAATCTTTTAAAAATGGTCGATAAACTCAGCAAAGGAAACGATCAAGTTTCCACCACATGAGTCTTCAATCCTAGAATATCGCCATCGGAAGTTTTGCCGACGATATAGATTGCAATTTCAACCTCTCCAACGCGGAAAACTTGAACTTCAGCTAGATTAGACTCGATCGCGTGGAATAATTCTGTATAGCGATCGACTTGCTTTAATTCGGCTGCTTCATACCAATCTTCTACTGTCAGTACAGGTGCGAACAGATCGGTTAAAGTCATAGACTCGATCGATCGATCGGCATCGTCTATATCGCTAAATAAAGCAGTAGGAGTCATTTCAATCCCTTGCTTCCAAGTGACTATTTCAAACGGATAATCCGATTCACTCGACCATAGTAGATCTAGGGTAGCTTGTTTCAATCGAGCGATAATTATTGCTGTCGTCACCATCGAGCAGGTAAGGGAGAGGTTAGATCGATTATAAAATGTAAATTTGTCATCCTAGCTAAAACTATGGTCGAGATTGGGAATAATAATGATAAATAATCCTCTACCCGAACTAGAATATGTCCGAACTTGATGTTAATTTACCCAGTACCCGCCAGACTCAAGGCTCGATTAAGGACAAGATCGAAGTGTCGATCAAATTATTGACGGGTGATGTCTTTGTGGGCAGAATTGTATGGCAAGATCCTCAGTGCTTGTTCTTTACCGATACAAACGATCGCAAGACATTGATTTCCCGTCGGGCGATCGCCTATATTCAGTATCAGTAATCGATCTAGTCTAAATCCCGCTCAGTCAACGATTACTTCTGTGACTGATTCCAGAACCGGAATCGGTAGCACTGGGATCGCAATTTCGCCCTTAGTAAGTTGCTCGAATACGGCTTGTTCCTCAACAGAACCGATAACTAGACAACTATCACCGATGTGGAAGATCGTCCCGCCATTGGGATAATTAATCTGGGTACCGTTTTCGCGTTGAATCGCGACGATCGTCGCTCCAGTAATGGGGCGAATACTCGCACTAGCGATCGAATTACCCACTAGTGGCGATGTCAGCGATAGCTGATACCAGCGTCTATTCATCCCCAAAGTAGCTGCTTGAATATTTTGAGACATTTCGCCGATCGTACTTTCGGGACGTAATTCCAGATAGTGAGAATTACGGATCGCTGTAACTTGGCGTTGGATCTGAACCGTCGGTAAGCCAATTTTTACCAGCAGGTGAGATGCCATTTCTAAACTCGCCTCAAATTCGGGCTGCACGACTTCACTACCGCCAAGTTGGTACAGTAATTCGATATCCTGGTATTGATTTGCACGGACGACGATATCGAGATCGGGGGAAATTTCGAGCGCGTGTTTGAGACACAGGCGCGTACTCATCGAGTCAGGAAGGGCAATCACCATCGCTCTAGCTCGATCGAGTCCGGCTCTAGTCAGCACGGGGATACTGACAGCATTGCCATAAATATATGGAATTCCCCCAGCGCGCAATTTCTCAATTGCTGCTTCCGACTGCTCTACCACTACGACGGGGATGTTTTGTTCGGCGAGGAGAGTCGCCAAATTCTGCCCTGTACGTCCATAGCCGCAAATAACGATCGGGGGTTCGAGGGGCACATGTTCTGAGACTTCTAGGGGCGGCTCACCTGGCTTGAACCAGCGATCGAGTGCGGGGACACTCTCAATCCAATTAAATAGGCTGGGAATCAATCTGAGGATAAACGGCGTAATCACCAACGTCACCGCCGTCGTCCCCAATAGCAGCAAATATACTCCCCGCGATACTAAACCCAAATTTCGCCCTTCACTGGCGAGTACAAACGAAAACTCCCCAATTTGAGCCAATCCCAATCCAGCGATTAACGCCGTTTGCAATGGATAGCCGAATAGCCGCACCAACGGCGTAATAATCGCAAATTTACCGATGAAGACGATCGAAACTAGCCCCAGAATCAGATCGATGTTTTCCCATAAAAAAAATGGATCGATCAACATCCCGATCGACGCAAAAAATAACGCCGCAAATATGTCTCTTAGCGGCTCCACGTATGCTAAAGTCTGGTCTGCATACTCCACTTCAGATATCATCAAACCAGCGACGAATGCCCCCATTTCGATGGACAAACCTAAATATGCAGTAATTACGGCAATTCCCAGACATATAGTCACGATCCCCAGTAGGAATAATTCCCGACTCTCAGTACTCGCCAGCAGCCGTAATAATCGCGGAATCACCCAAACCCCGATAATTGTCGCACCCATCGCAAAAAGACCGATCTTCACCCCTGCTTGAATTACCGCCGTGCCAATCTCTGCTACAGGTCGATCGAGAGCTGGTAATACCGCCAACATAAATCCCAACGCCAGATCCTGGACTACCAGAATACCAAGCATTACCTGTCCGTGGGGCGTTGCTGTCTCATTCGACTCCATCAATGACTTCAGCACTACCGCCGTCGAAGATAAAGATAGGATCGCTCCCAAAAATACCCCTTGTTGAGGAGTTGACACCCACCCTACACTCACAGAAATAACAGTTGTGACTAAAATGGTCAGTAGAATTTGCAGTCCACCACCACCGAGACTGATTTTCTGTACCTTCTTTAGCTCGGAAAATGAGAACTCCACTCCCAGGGCAAATAATAGAAAAGCTGCACCAAATTGTGCTAGGGTTTCAACTTGGATCAACTCTTTAATCAATCCCAATCCAGTCGGCCCAACAATGACTCCGCCCACAATATAACCGAGTAGTGCGGGTTGTTTAGCCAGTCCAGCAATAATTCCGCCAGCAGCAGCAGCCACTAGCACAGATACCAAATCTACGATCAGCCGAAAATCTTCTTGCACTAGATTTTTATAATTATGAGATTTTTTAAATTAATTTAATGTAACTTAACCTCTAGGATACCGAGTTTTTTAAGTCTATGGGAACAGGAATTAGGTCAGCTACTACTCAATATTAAAGATAAGATCTCTTGCACAAGTGAAAAAAATTGCCATTTTTAGTACAGTCTCTGTCAAAATGCCCACTGTATCAATCCTGAATGAGCAGCTAGGTTGACGTAGGGTATGTTAGACGCAAGCCGTAACTCACCAGTACCCGATCGATCTCAGTTGACGTAGGGTGAGTTAGGCGCAAGCCGTAACGCACCATTGCGATCCCTGGGATCTTCCCTCTACCCTCTACCCTCTACCCTCTACCCTCTAAATACTATGGCTAAGTCTCTGTTTGCCAAAGCATCACCTCAACTACTAAATTCGCTCTTAGGCGATCGCTTTTCATTCCGTAATTGGCGATCGATCCTATTGGGTGCAATGGCGTTGACGATCGTTCTATCATCGGCCGTGAAAATCCCAGGATTGGCACTAAGCAACCAATTTACACCTGCAAAGCCCCGACTGGGAGAAACGATCGTCGTAAATATTACCCCGTCTCCTGGTAAGCCGAATCCACCGACGATTAAAGTCGGTAGTAAAACTTATCCAGTATTTGAAGCGGGTACCAATGGGTTTCGGGCGATGGTGCCGACTACCCCGCTCGAAAAACCAGGAGAGCGAGATTTAACGATCGCTGATAATGCTGGTACCACTACACTCAAAGTCTCGGTAAGCGATCGCAAATTTCCGATCCAACGCATCAATTTTTCCCCAGGCAAAGCGGGCATCGAGGCAACAGAATTAGAACTCCAGCAAGTAGCCGCTTTCAAAGCTACCGTCAGTCCCGATAAACTGTGGGATGGCAAATTTATCGCCCCCAATCAGGGGAGAACTTCTTCTCCTTATGGTGTCCGCCGCTACTACAATGGTGAATTTGCCAAGGATTACTATCATCGCGGTTTAGACTATGCTGGGGGTTATGGTTCGGCGGTGGTGGCTCCGGCTGGTGGCAAGGTAGTATTAGTCGGTTATGAGAAAAAAGGCTTCCGCGTTCACGGTAATGTCGTGGGAGTCGATCATGGACAAGGGGTGGTGAGTATTTTCATGCACATGAGCAAAATTAGCGTCGAAGCGGGGCAAATGCTCTCTCCTGGCGATCCGATCGGGGCGATCGGTAGTACTGGATCGTCTACAGGGCCTCATCTCCACTGGGGGTTATATGTCAATGCTGTCTCAGTCGATCCCGTTCAATGGCGATCGACCGCAATCGACTAATCATCAAGGTTGAGTAAACAGTTGATAGCCTGCACTGTTGGCGTTATGCTGTCGTAGGCAATGCGAAGCTGAAGTGTTGACATTTGACAGCGAAGCGATCGGAGACGATCCACACTCAGGTTACGCTTTCATTCCCTAACCTACTCCCTTCCCGCTCAAGAAATAGACATCATGATTCACCATTCACCCCCTACCCTAGATGTCTAGCTTGGGTTCGGTCCATGGTCGTCGGATCGGGTTCCCCGATCCGTGGAAACAAAGGCGGGACGAACTCCGCAATTTGAGACGGGGAAGCGAGTATATCCTCTATCCCCTCCGATCTGTTTCTCTTTGTCTATCCTGAGGGAACAATATATGTAAATAGTCTTTGAAAGTAAGCGTTAGCACTTGGACTATCTGGAATTATTATTAACTGTTTCCAAATGATGAATATACAAGCGATCGTCGAACATGCTTTGGATGAAGGCTATCTTACCCCAGCGATGGAAGCAGAGGTAGGCCGGATTTGTGACAGTGCTGCGGAACTATCTGTAGAAGAGTATATGGCACTCGATCATCTGATGGGAGCATTACTCGCTGGTGAAGTCGTCACAGTACCGCGCAAACAATTTATCAATGTGATGGAAGAGTTAGTTATCGCGGAAACGATCTCTCAGATTGGCGCAATTTCCCCACAAGAAGGCATCGATCGAGCCGATACCGATCCTCAACTAGATGTTGGAGACATTGCCGCCTATGCACTCAATCGCCTTCCTCCGCTCTATGCTACCACAGAAGAAGGTGCCAGCTATCAACGCGATCGCGCCCAAAAAGAACTCAAAAGTTTGATTATTCAACAAGTTGAGTCGGCAATTGCCCAAAATCTCGATCGACCCAAATTTTTTCCCGAACGTCAAGCGATCTCCAAATCCACTGGAGATGAGGTTGTCAAACAAGTTAGCACCCTACTCCAAGCCTATGCACCACAATTTGAATCCCAGCATCATCCGGTAGGCGCGATTAAGTAAAGACGATTACAGCTTTGATGAAATGTCCCAATTGTCAATCTACTCGGATTCGGAAGCATGGTTTTTATCGAGAAAAACAACGGTATCAATGTAAAGATTGTGCCCGTCAATTTGTCGAAGATTGTCGCCCGATTCATCAACAGATTAGTACTGGCATAGAGGACAGAATCGATCGGTATATTAGCTCTATATCTACTCCACCCGCCGATTTACTCCTCAATCTCCAACGAGCTACTACCAACTATCCCCTCTCTCAAATGCAGCCTACCTTGGCGCAGGCACAAGCGATCGCGCTGTTGATGCGATCGATCGATGCGAGTCGAGTATTAGAGATTGGGATTTTTAGTGGCTATAATACTCTGGCAATGGCTCTAGCATTGCCTCCACAGGGTCGATTGATTAGTTTTGGGGTGGCTGGGCAACATTTGGATATTGCGCGCGATTACTGGCAACAAGGCGGCGTAGCGGCACAGATCGATCTCCAAATTGGTAGCGGATTAGATTTGCTCGATCGACTATTGGCTGTCAATCCAGTCGCGTCTTTGGATCTGATTACGATCTGTGGACTAAAGCATCAATACCCATACTATCAGCGGGCGATCGAGTTATTGCGTCCGCGTGGATTATTAGTCACAACTGATGTCCTCTGGCAAGGACGAGTTTTAAGTCCCGATACTTACAATGATGAATTTACACTCGGTATCGATCGATTCAATCGGGAGCTAGTTAAAGATCCACGCGTCAATGTCTCAGTTATCCCGATTGGTGATGGGATGTCGATCGCGATCAAACTTTAGGATCCCTACAAAAAACCGCACCTGTGAGGGTACGGCTTTTTGTTGTATTTGGTGGCGGAGACTGGATTTGAACCAGCGACCTTCGGGTTATGAGCCCGACGAGCTACCAGGCTGCTCTACTCCGCGTCGGAGTTAAAAAATCTAATATTGCTCAGTCATTGCAGACCTTACTTTAATTAGAATTGGTTGCGGAGACTGGATTTGAACCAGTGACCTCCGGGTTATGAGCCCGATGAGCTACCAGGCTGCTCTACTCCGCGTCGTTTTTTAACTCAGCTAGACTAGCATAACATCATTTACTGATAAATAACAACTATCGATCGCTAATGATGTTGGAGATCGAGAGTCTTACTCGATCGTCTACTCCCGAACCAACCGCTCGCTCCATCATTCACCCACCATTCACCATTCACCGCTGCACTAGATGTCTAATTTGTCACAGGTACGGCAGTAAGTAATAAATGTGCGCTGTGAAAGGATGCACAAATGCTTAAAAAATCTTAAAATCTGTAAAGATACTGAAAACAACGAAATAGATATGCGGGTTGCAATAGTTGGTGCGGGATTGGCAGGCATGGCTACAGCCGTCGATTTGGTGGATGCAGGACATGAGGTAGAGATCTTTGAATCGCGTCCCTTTGTTGGCGGAAAAGTTGGGAGTTGGATCGATGCTGATGGCAATCACATCGAGATGGGCTTACATGTCTTCTTCAACAACTACGCCAATCTCTTCGCACTGATGCAGCGGATTGGAGCCACAGATATCTTTTTACCCAAAGAACACGTCCATAATTTTGTCAATGCTGGCGGCGATATCGGTAAGCTGGACTTTAGATTTTTTCTCGGCGCACCTTTTCATGGATTGAAGGCATTTTTTACCACCGGACAATTGACGATCGTTGACAAACTCCGCAATGCGCTGGCACTAGGCACTAGTCCGATCGTGCCTGGATTGGTAAGCTATGAGGCAGGGATGAAACTGATTCGCGATCTCGATCGAGTTAGTTTTGCTGATTGGTTTCGATCGCATGGTGGTAACAATCATAGCCTGCGCCGGATGTGGGATCCGATCGCCTTGGCATTAGGATTTATCGATACCGAAAATATCTCAGCGCGATGTATGCTGACGATCTTTATGATGTTTGCCTCCAAAACCGAAGCATCAAAACTAAACATGCTGGTAGGCTCACCAGCCGAATATCTCCACAAACCGATCGTTGAATACCTGGAAGCTAGAGGTACCAAAATCCACACCCGCAGTCAATTGCGGCAGGTTAAATACACGGGATCGGGCGATAATATCCACATTACTGGATTTGATATTGCCAGCGGCGACTCGATCGAAACCATTACCGCTGATGCCTATGTCTGTGCTTGCGATGTCCCAGGTATTCATCGCATCATCCCCACCGACTGGCGGAAATCGACTTTCTTCGATAACATTTTCAAACTCGAAGCAGTCCCCGTTACTACGGTACAGCTTAGGTTTGATGGTTGGGTGACAGAAATGTCCGATCGCGCAGAACGCCACCAATTAGCCCATGCAGCCGGACTTGATAACCTGTTATACAGTGCTGATGCTGATTTTTCCTGCTTTGCGGATCTTGCGCTGACCAGTCCCGCCGATTATTATCGAGAAGGCGAAGGTTCGCTGTTGCAAGTAGTATTGACTCCAGGCGAACCCTTTATCCCGATGAAAAATGAGGACATCGTTCAACATGTCGTCGCTCAAGTCAACAACCTATTCCCATCTGCGCGTGAATTAAAGGTAACTTGGTCTAGTGTCGTCAAACTAGCCCAATCACTTTATCGTGAAAAACCAGGGATGGATCCTTTTCGCCCCACCCAAGCGACACCAATTGACAATTTCTTCCTGGCGGGTAGCTATACTGCTCAAGATTATATCGACAGTATGGAAGGAGCCACAATTTCTGGTAAACAAGCAGCTCAAGCAGTTCTGGCTAGTTTTAGCGACCTCAAACAGACCGCAAATTGCCTTTAACAGTTGACAGCGATTCGCCGCACGTATGCAAAGCCGAGGGTTTAGCGAAAAGTGCTGATGGGCAACTGGACGGGTCTCCCGACCAGTGGGGGACCCGCCCAGTGTTCTTGGGGTTTCCCATCTGGGCGGGAGACCCGTCCAGACAAGTAAAGCAACTTTTCAAGACAGCGGCGTTTTTATGTCTAGGGTTCCCCCCGCATAAAACGCCGCCGAATAAAAAAATGACAAGACAGCGAATCAAGACAGCGAAGTTTTTAGGGTGGGGATTTAATCCACCTAAAGATGGGGGATTTAAACACCTAAGCCATAGCTTCTGCACTTTGTTAAATAATTAGATACCCGATCCCTAAAATCGATCGGGTATAGCGATCGATATTTTGCAACAATTAGCTCTACTCTCTACCCCAGAGCCTAAAACCTAATTCTACCCTCTACCCTCTACCCTCTACCCTCTACCCCCTACCCTTATGTCCCAATGGTTAGAACATAGCGTTCAAGTTGAAGTTGCTGCACCGATCGAACATGTGTGGAATCTGTGGCAAAATATCGAGTTGATGCCACGTTGGATGAAGTGGATCGAATCAGTCCAAATCGTCGAAGGTAGCCCCGAACTTTCCCGCTGGAAACTAGGGACAAAGACACTAGAATTTACGTGGTTATCCCGCATTCTCCAGGAGATTCCACATCAAATTATTCAGTGGGAGTCAGTTGATGGTTTACCCAATCGTGGGGCGATTAGATTTTACGATCGCAAGGAAACCAGCATTGTCAAACTGACTATTACCTACGAAGTGCCAGGATTTTTGGCAATGTTGATGGATAATGGCTTTGTCCGCAATGCGGTAGAAGGTACACTCCAGGCTGATATGGATCGATTTAGAGATTATGCTCTCAACGAGTTAGCCACTAGCAAAACTACAGCAACACCAGACAATCTATCTTAAACAGTTGACAGCGATTCGCCGCACGTACGCAAAGCTGAGGGTTTAGCCAGACAAGACAGCGAGGTTTTTCGGATGGGGATTGAGATCCCGCTGGAAACGACTGTGCCTACGGCAGGCTAACGCCAACGGCTACGCATTGCTAAGGGCAAAGCTAATGCCAACAGTGCAAGCTGTCAACTGTCAACTGTTTAACCATATACATGCCCGTCTGGCATGATCGCACCTGTGAGATTGGCACCAATCAGTCTCACCGTCATTCTCGTTCCCACCCTAATCTGTGCTCCAGTGAGATCGGCACCACTAAGATCGGCACCACTAAGATCGGCACCGATTAGATTTGCTTCGCGCAAGTTGGCATGACTGAGATTGGCTTGAAACAAATTTGCCCGAAAGAGATTGGCTCTGTGGAGATTGGCACCTTGCAAATTAGTGCCGTGCAGGAAAGAATCCTTGAGCTGGGCATGACTGAGATTGGCATTGCTCAAGTTTCTACCCGAAAGATCGCGCTCATTTAGATCCGTACCACTCCAGTCTACACCGCTGAGATCTGGGCGTTGAGGGGGGGTGCGAGAGGGTGTATTCGTTTGTCGTCCAGGAGTGGATTTTGATGTGGTAGCGGCTGGCTGCGGATGACTGTGGATTTCGGTAGCTTTGGCTGGGGTTGGCTCTGGTTGGTGTGGCGGCTGGGGGTCCGATCTGTAGGTTGAGGCGCGGCGGGGCTGTTGACGGTGCGAATTTTGATATGAGGAGTCTCGTTTCGAGCTGCTTGACGATCGGGTAGATTTACTACTACTGTCGTTGCCGTTAATATTAGATCGATCGGCTTGATACTCGCGCAACCTGTCGCGGGCATTATTGATTTCTTTAAGTTTCGCTTGGGCTTTTTCTTGCAAGCGGGGACTATCTTGGGGCAATCTGTCAGGATGCCAAACTAACGCCAGATCCTTATGTGCCTGGTTCACCTCTTCCAGTGAAGCCCCAGGCTCTAATTCAAGTGCTTTGTACCAACACTGTAGATCTTCTTTATCCATCTATCTAAAGTAGCACTCCTACTTGTGAATGTGGCTCTAGTCACCCTTCTAAATTAATAGTTTTGCGGATCTATCAGTGCCTCCTGCTCCTTGAGATCCGATCGAACCGAGCGAGTTTAACCAGATGCATGGGTTTAAATCATCAGCATCTGACTCTCAACGATCGACTATTTCATTCGAGCGATTATTGTGGATGAAAGTAACTGTAGATCTCAGTAGCCGTATGGGCACCAATTCCAGGAGCTTTGGCTAAATCTTCGACACTGGCAGCACGGATGTAATCGATCGAGTGAAAATGGGCGAGGAGTTGTTTCTGACGATGACTACCCAAACCAACAATTTCATCTAAATACGATCGAGTTTGTTTGACAGCCCGTTGTTGGCGGTGGAAGGTAATGGCGAAGCGGTGAGACTCATCCCGCACACGGCGGAGCAATTGGACTCCGGCTTGTTCGGCATCTGTAGGTAGAGGCAAACTTTCATTGGGCATAAAGATTTCTTCCCGTTGCTTGGCAAGACTGACTATACACATTTTATCAGCTAGATTCAGCTCTTCCAATACATTCATCACTGCGGATAGTTGCCCCTTCCCACCATCGATCATCACGAGATCGGGGAAATTATCATCGTCAGTATTTATGCCACCTGCATACTTCCGAAATCGCCGTCTGGCAATTTCAGCATGACTGGCATAATCATCAGAGTGTCCGATCGTAATCTCAGGATTTTGGATCTTATAGTGACGATAGTGTTGTTTGGCGGGTAAGCCGTCGATAAATACGACTTGGGAAGCTACAGCATTGGAGCCTTGGATATGGGAAATATCGAAACCTTCGATCCGGCGGGGAAGTTCGGGTAAACCCAGGATTTCGGCGAGATCTTCTAATGATGCTGTGTTGCGTTCGCTTTGACGTTGGAGGCGAGTCAGTTCGTGAATGGCATTTTTTTCGACCATCTCGATTAACTCGGCTTTAACTTGCCGCTGGGGGGTAATCAGCGTCACTTTTCGACCCTTGCGATCGCTCAAATAACTAGCCAAGATTTCGCCGTCTGGTAATGGATATTGCACCAAGATTTCCAGCGGAATTTCGACAGGATCGGCGGATTGATAGTGTTCTTCTAGGACTCTTTGGAGGATTGCGCCGAGTTCTTCATCAGATGGCTGGCTCGATTCAACAGCTAGAGACTGCACCTGAGCCGTAAATCCCAATCTCCCAACTAGTTTGCCAGCCCGAATTTGGAATAATTGCACGGAAGCAGTCGTGAGATCGGCAGCCAGAGCGATCGCGTCGCGGGAGACTGTATCATTGGGTAGGGATACTTTTTGATCGGCATTGAGAGCAGTCAGATTGTAGATGCGATCGCGCATCAATCCCGCTTGTTCAAAGTCGAGGTTTTCAGCAGCTTTGTGCATCTGCGCGTTCAGAGTTTCGAGCAGTTCGCCACTTCGCCCTTGAAAAATCATCGCCACTTTTTCGACAGTTTGGCGATAATCGATCGAGGCAATCAAATTTTGACACACGCCAGGACAGCGACCCAGATCGTAGTTGAGACAGGGGCGATCTTTGAATAGCGGCTGGGGTCTTTGGCGAAGTGGAAATGTGCGCTTAATCGTGTACAGGACATTTCTCAGCAAACCCGCATCGGTGTAGGGGCCATAATATTTGTCTTTACCTTTGCCGATGCGCCGATTGCGCGTCATCAGGATGCGGGGATACTCTTCCGACCAGGTAATCAGGATATATGGATATTTTTTGTCATCCTTGAGCAGGACATTAAAGTATGGTTGATGTTGTTTGATCAGGTTAGCTTCTAGAGCCAGAGCTTCGGCTTCACTGTCGGTCACGATAAACTCAATTTCGGCTACTTGTCGCACCATCATCGCAATGCGTGGAGTGTGATGGCTGCTATCGCGGAAGTAGGAGCGAACGCGGGAACGGAGTTTTTTGGATTTGCCGATATAGAGGATGCGATCGGTAGCATCCCGCATGAAGTAAACTCCAGGTTCGGGAGGGATTTCCTGGAGCCGCTGTTCGATATTTAGCGCAGAAGATGTAGCGAGATTAATGATGGTGGGATTGAGTTGGTGTCCTTCTAACACGGTAGTTTAGCTTCGGCAAAACCGATCGGCACAATACAAATATTCTTACTGAAAATAGCAAATATTGCTAATTTATTGTATAAAATCATGAGACTAATACGCAGGTCATAACAGCGATTGAGAGCCGATTTCTCCAGCATTTGACCAGCTTACGCCGCTCCGATCTGAGTAAATTAGTCGATTTAGCCTAAATGAATTACGTTGAAATACGGATATGAGTACCTAAAGTCACAGTGTTAGAATATGAGGCAGTATACCTACAGTCACCCGCTGAGATAGCTATGGATGAAATTGCACAATATTGGCTAGTACTCAAACGTCGTTGGTTGCCTGCTGCCCTAGTCTTTACCCATACTACCGCAGTCGCGACAGTATGGACATATAAGCAAACGGAAATCTTCCAAGCCAAAGGACAAGTCATCCTCAAAAAGACTAACAAGACTAGTGCATTATTGAGCAGTGCAACCAATGTTGGTGGTGGAGCGATTGGTGAACTAGATGGCTTGACTATCTACCGACAGAATCTGTCAAAGCAGTAGAAACCATCACCAGCCTAAATAAAGAAATCACATCCGCTTCTGCTCAACTATACTTGGCACGGTCATAATTTGAGGTTAGGGTGTGGGGTGTCGGGTATGGGGACATTATCGATAGATCGTGTTTTTATCAAAAGCGCAAGCTTTGACCGTGCCAAGTATAGCAGCAGAAACATCCAAACTTGAAGGATTAAAGAGTCTGTTTGGGGGTAGAGATGCTCAAGACACTATCAAAACTGGATTGGCCAGCGAGTCACCTGGCTTGCAAAAATCACTCAAAGAGTTGCAAGAAGTTGATGCCAAGTTAGCGACCGAAAAAACTCGATTTAGTGACAACGACCCCAGCATCCTCAACCTGAAAGAGAAAAGACAAGCTCTAGCTCAAATCCTCCAACAACGGACACAGCAGAGCTTCGCTGGCGAACAAAATTTCCAGGGTAAAGTTGTCGAATTGCAACCATCTGGAATTCAAGGGAGTATGATTGCGGACTTCGCCAAAAGTGAAGCCCAACGGACGAGCTTGCAAAAACAGATCGCCGCACTCAGCTTGGTAGTCGAGGCCTATCGCCAACGGATGAATGCGCTGCCAAAATTGGAACAACAGCAAAATGCGCTGGGACGCAAACTCGAAACAACGCGGACTAACTATAAAACACTACTCAGCAAGCTCCAAGAAATCGAAATTGCCGAAAATCAAACCCTTGGTAACTCTAGAATCCAAACCCATGCCGAATTACCCCAAGAAGCCCTGTCACCCAAGAAAGGTCAGAACATCGCCATTGGTAGCTTCCTCGGTCTATTTTTAGGTGCTGCGACTGCTTTCCTCCTCGATGGAGCCGACAAACGGATCAAGACATCGGAAGAAGCCAAAAATTTACTCCCTGGCTACCCAATCTTGGGACAAATCCCTGTATTTGAAAAATCGCGCCAATTGCCTAAGTTAGGTAAGAGTAATTCTAGAGAACCAGGTCAACTGGTCTTGACTGGCATGACCACAGGGATTGAAGGTGAATCCTTCAGAATGTTGCAGACCAACCTGCAATTCTTGAATGCGGACGATAGCCTCAAAGTCGTAGTAGTCTCTAGCTCTCAATCAGGAGAAGGAAAATCAACTGTCGCAGCTAACCTCGCACTAGCAGTAGCAGAACTGGGCAAAAAAGTTCTCCTCGTAGATGCAGATATGCGGAAACCCGCTCAACATCTAATTTGGAGACAAAGTAACTATGAAGGACTCAGTAATGTCCTGAGCGGACAGTGCGACCGTCAGACCGCAACTACTGAAATCCAGCCAAATCTCTATCTGTTGACGGCTGGTGTAATACCACCAAATCCAGTGGTCTTAATTGACTCCGTACAAATGAGTACATCGATCGTCCAGTGGTCGCAGGAGTACGATCTAGTTATCATCGACGCACCACCACTGACTGTTGCTGCTGATGCAGCAATTTTGGGAACACAAGCAGGTGGGTTGGTATTTGTCCTCCGTCCAGGTGTCGCTGACAAAGAATCTGTCGAGTACGCCCAAGAAATTCTCACTCAGTCTAAACTCAAAGTGCTGGGAATGGTGCTCAATGGCGTCGAACTAGACAAACAAAGTCGTTATAATCACTATTACTACGCGTCTCAGATAATTAGTAGTAGTGAAGGCAATGTGGGTTCTAAATTATTATCTGGAAGTACAGCTAATCGGACTCCCTAGTAACAGCGTAGATCTGAGGGTACCCACAAGGGGCACCCTCAGATCTACTGGTGTAAAGTGTGAGTTAATCTGAAAAAATAGATCGGGGGTGTGAGGTTTCTCACACCCCTTATCGTTTAATGTGAAGAGAAAGCCCTGGTATTTACTATGCCTATCCCCATTGCTCATTCAGACAAGATCGCTAGCTCTCAAGCAAAAATCATCTCTCAATGGCGGCAAGGATTGCGAATGGGACAGCGGACGCTAGCAGATTGGCAATCGGGGCCATTAGCAGTCTCGGCAGTGCCAGGGGCGGGGAAATCCTATAGTATGGCGGTAGCGGCAGCAATTACGATCGCGAGAGAGCATCTACATCAGAGTCGTCAGTTGATAATTGTCACCCTGACTCGATCGGCAGCAGCGAATATTAAGGATAAGATTAGAAGCTGTCTCAAAGAATTGGGACTACCACCGATCGGGTATAGTGTGACTACGATCCACAGCTTGGCATTGAGTATTGCGACCAAGCATCCAGAATTATCACGGCTAGATTTGACAGATCGTACCCTAGTGATGCCATCTGCCAATCATAAACTGATTGAAGACACCGTTCAAAAATGGTTGAGTCAGTACCCCCAGAGTTATCGCTGCTTATTGGCTGGGGAAAGCTTCGATGGCGAGGAGACAGAGCGACTGCGCCGTCAGTCAGTATTACGGACGGAGATATTGCCCAGCTTGGCATTTAACGCTGTCCGCGAAGCCAAAAGTTCGGGTTTGTCACCAGACGATCTGTGGCAACTTTCCAGGTTGTATCCAGATCGATATGATATTTTGGGCATAAGTGCTGGACTCTATCAGGCGTATCAGGAGTTGCTGATCGCGTCCGGCTACCTGGACTACGATGAGATGATTGCGGGAGCCTTGCGGGTGATGGCAGACCCATCTGCAAGGAGATTGTGGCAACAACAAGTACATGCTGTATTTGAAGATGAGGCGCAAGATTCTAGTCCCCTACAGGAAAGATTACTACGCCAATTGGCTGGTATTCCCGATCGACCAGAATTGCTGCCCAATCTAATTCGCGTTGGCGATCCCAATCAGGCGATCAATTCGACATTTACCCCCGCCGATCCTAGCTATTTTCGCAATTTTTGCCAAGAGTGTAGCGATTTCGAGCCAGGTTCATCGCCGCGACTGGAAAAAATGGAGCAAGCCGGACGCAGTAACCAGATAATTATGGATGCTGCTAATTTTGTACTCAATTGGGGTAATGATTATCTTCAAGTACCTCCTAAGGAAGGGGAAGATACACCCAAGCGTGAATCTGTCTTCTGGCTGCAAACTATTCGTCCGGTATCAGCAGGAGATGCCCAACCAAATCCCAGTCCTCAAGATGGTGGGGTAGAATTGCACATACCGAGTGATGTCTATGAGTCCGTACTCTCGATCGAGCAGCGATTAACAACACTATTTAAAGCTAATCCTACCGCAAATGCCGCAATTTTAGTCCGCGAAAATCGACAGGCAAAGTTTATCTTGGATCGGCTCTCAGATTGGCATCGATCGCATCCCGAAATTAAACTCTATGAAGCAGGTGAAGGCGATCGTACTTCCAAACTACCCAGTGAAATACTGACACTATTTCAGTTTCTAACTAGACCACATTCTCCAGACTATCTCAAAGCTGTACTAAAAGTTTTATTAGATCGGAAATTAATTGATGCTCAAGATCTAGATGTTCTAGCAGTATTTCCCGAACGGTTTCTCTATCCGAGTATTTTAGAAACACCCCAGACTCCCACAGTCCAACGAGCACGAGAAATTTGCTGTGGATTATTGGAATCGAGATTGACATTGCCTCACTACCAACTGATTAGCTATTTGGGAAGCCAGTTGAATTATCAATCTAGCGAACTAGCAACAGCAGATAAATTAGCCGATCGAATCGCGCTACAAACTTATGGACGCAGTTCGATTTATAGTGCGATCGAAGTGCTGCAAGAAATTGTGACTACCGAAGGCTTTGAAAATATCGATGATGGCTCTGAATCCCGATATACTGCATCGGGACAAGTGACTATTATTACCATGCACAAGGCTAAGGGTTTAGACTGGGATTATGTGTTTATTCCATTTTTAAGCGATCGTATCCCTGGGAAACTATGGACTCCTCAAGGTGCTAAATTTCTGGGTGACTTTACTTTAGCAGAAGTTGCTCGTGCCAAAATTCGCGCTCACCTGCACAATCAATCTATCCCCACACCTAATGATGCGTGGGAACTAGCGGATTATCTCAAACAAGGGGAAGATCTCCGGTTGTTATATGTGGCAATTACTAGAGCTAAGAAATTATTATGGTTAGCAGCAGAAAAAGAAGCCCCATTCTTATGGAATCGATTTAATTGGCAACAGGGCGATCGATTGCAACCTAGTAAACCATCTCCACTATTTACTGCTCTATGCAAACAATTTCCGCAGTTAGTTAGCAAATAGATTGTAGTTGTTCTATTCGATCGGACTTGAGGTAATTATGGCTTATAACAACTTTTCTTTGCAGAGTGCGATCGACATATTCGATCTGAATCTAATAGAATCAAACTTCTGTGAATCTCTGCCACCAATAACGCCACAACCCGAATTTCTGACCATTTTTAATCAGTATTTGCCACTTGCTCAAAAAGCTAAGTCTGAAAAAGCCAAGTCCGAATTGCTAGTTAGTCCAATCTTAGTTGAGGTGCGGCGACTTGCTTGCGATCGAGTTCAGTTATTTTCTGGAGAAGAATTTAATGTCGATCGCGATCGAGGTTTAAACGGCTTTTGTGATTTTCTATTCAGCAGATCGACAACTTCTTATATCATCCAAGCTCCTGTCCTGATGCTAGTAGAGGCAAAAAAGGGCGAGTTAGATGTTGGCTGGGGACAGTGTGTCGCTGAAATGGTTGCGGCTCAAATCTTCAATCAAAGCAAGGATAAGCCATTACCAATTATTTATGGTAGTGTTACTAGTGGTAAATTGTGGCAGTTTCTCAAACTTGAAGGTAAGGAGGTAACGATCGATAGTAATGAATATCAAGTGATACCAGTCGAGCGCATTCTTGGTATTCTTAGTTGGATGGTCGATTCCAAATAATTTTCTGGCATGTATGCTCGATCTATTGGTAAAGAGATGCCGATAGAATCAAACAGTTCAAACTCTTATTGCTTTGGCTCTAAATGGTCTGTGGGCAGTGCCCACCCTACATTTTTACTCTATTGGCAGATGAAAATTTTGCAGCCAATTCAATCTTGGATGCCGTTGGTAACAATCTCTCCATCGGGCAAAAGGGTTTGAGTCAAATAACAACCGCGAAGTTCATTGATATTGACAGTAGCATCCCTAAAATTACATCTTGTGAAAGATACTTCACAGAGTTCGGCACCGCTGAAATTAGCGTTGTTGAGACAGGAATCATCCATTCCCGACTCAGCCAAGATGGCATTCTCGAAGTTAGCTCCTGTCAAGCAGGATCTTCTCAAAGTAGTTCCCTGCAATATACTCTTGCTCAAATCAGCCCCACTCAAATCGACATCCTCAAGGATAGTATCAGTCATACGAGCACTAGTGAGATTAGCTTCCCTCAAATCAACACGAAACAGTCGAGCATTAGACAAGTTGGCTCCAGTGAGAATGATTCCTCTCAAACTAGCGTACTGAAGTTCAACCCATCGCAAATCCAACCCACTGAAGTCTCTATCCCCGGCAGCATAACGAGCCAACAACTCTTCTCTAGTAATCTTAGCCATTACTCATCTCCAAATTTAATAACTGACATCTACAATTAACGTTATCGACAATAGTGGCACAATTACCACGCAATCTATTAATGTCATAGTTAACAACGTCGATCGTCAAACCAGATAAGATTGATAAGGGGCGAGTAGTTATATTTGCAGCCTCAGCCACAAACACTAGTAGTTACCACGAGCTAGTTGTTGCGGTTCCCGATCCTGTCTAGCCCATAGCCAATCTCATTCCCCAATTCCCAATATCCCCTACCTCTCAACTCGTGTATTTAAATCGGCTCCATCTGCGTCACTTTCGGAATTACCGCGAACAGGAAATTATTTTTTCGGCACCCAAGACAATTTTACTGGGTGATAATGCTCAAGGTAAATCTAATCTTTTGGAAGCAGTGGAGTTATTATCCACACTCAAAAGTCATCGAGTCTCACGCGATCGAGATTTGGTTTTGACAGGGGAGACTGACAGCAAAATTACTGCCCAATTGACTCGCAAACATGGCTCGATCGATCTAGCCTTGCTACTCAGAGATAAGGGTAGACGAACAGCCACCGTAAACCGTGAAAATCTCAAACGGCAACTCGACTTTTTAGGGATATTAAATGCTGTAGAATTCTCATCATTAGATCTAGATTTAGTACGCGGTAATCCAGAGACACGCAGACACTGGATTGATTCTCTACTATTTCAAATAGAGCCAGTGTATGCACACATTTTACATGAGTATCAGCGAGTATTAAAACAACGAAATAGTTTGCTCAAGCAAGCAGAACATCGGACACTAGATCCAGCCGAATTAGAATCGTGGAATCATCAATTAATTCTTACTGGTACAAAGGTAATCCGCCGCCGCGTCAGAATTATCGACAGGTTGGCACCGATCGCCAGAACATGGCATACTAAAATTAGTAAAAATACTGAAGAATTAACGATTACTTATACGCCAAATATTACAGCGATCGAGAATACACCCGAATCAATTTATCAAGCATTTGTCGATCGATTACATCTGCGCCGGATTGCCGAACAAAGTTTAGGAAATACGCTCGTTGGCCCACATCGCGACGAAATAGAGTTAACTATTAATACTACTCCAGCTAAAGCTTATGGTTCTCAAGGACAACAACGCACCCTAGTGTTGGCGATCAAATTAGCCGAACTAGAACTAATCGAACAAATCGTCGGCGAACCGCCATTATTACTTCTCGATGATGTTTTAGCAGAACTGGATCTTACCCGTCAGAATCAACTACTGAGTGTCATCGAAGATCGCTTTCAAACACTGATTACGACGACACATCTAGGCGCATTTGATGCAAAATGGCTAGATTCATCGCAGATATTACAAGTGCGATCGGGTAAAATCGTCCCAGCTTAAATCTCACTTTTACCCTTCCTATTCCCTACCCTCTGCCCTCTAAACCATGAGTGATGAATTGGCAATAATTCCACAGTTAATTGTCGGGCTGGGTAATCCAGGAACTAAATACGCGCAGACTCGGCATAATGTCGGCTTCGATCTGTTAGATATTCTTGCTAAACGCTGGCAAATTAGTTTGAGCGACCGCAAGCAATTTCAAGGTATTTATGGTGAAGGATTTGGTAGTAATAATACTAAAATTAGACTATTGAAACCGCAGACTTTCATGAATCTATCTGGGCAATCAGTGAGAGCGACGATCGATTGGTTTAAGTTACCACCAGAGTCGGTATTGGTTGTCTATGACGATCTAGATTTACCACTCGGCAAAATTCGACTGCGAATGTCTGGCTCGGCAGGTGGACATAATGGGATGAAGTCAATCATCTCGCATTTAGGTACTCAAAACTTTCCGAGAGTCAGGATCGGGATTGGTAAAAGTGCTGGTGAGAAAGATACCATATCTCACGTACTAGGTAAATTTTCGGGAGTAGAAATACCGATTGTCAGTGAAGTACTTTATCTAGTCAATGATGCGATCGAAATGAGCCTCAAGCAAGGTATGGAAAAAACCATGAGTCTCTACAATAGTCGATCGATTCCCGTACCAGATGCGATCGACTAATTTCTGTTCCATGAAGCTCCAGATGCGATCGAGATTACCGTTGACATTTCAAATGTAGCAACCCATACGTAGGGTGTGTTAGGCGAAAGCCGTAATGCACCATCTGAGACTGGCAAACGATCGCCATGACGAGCGAAGAGGTAAACTTATCATTCCCAGTGAGCAGTATCTATTCTCAGGCTAGAAATCTCCCACTTGAGCGACTAAGAATGCTAGGATCGCACATAGAAAGAGAAGAAGTGAAGAAAAAAAGGACAACCCAATGGCAGAGATAAATAAGTCAATATCCTTTGACGGTAGGGATATTCGGCTTAAAGTCGGTGTATTCGCACCCCAAGCGGGCGGTTGCGTCTTAATCGAATCTGGCGACACCAGTGTATTAGTTACCGCAACCCGTGCCAAAGGAAGAGAAGGAATTGATTTCCTCCCGTTACTTGTAGATTACGAAGAACGCATCTACGCAGCCGGACGTATTCCAGGCGGATTTTTACGTCGTGAAGGCAGAGCACCAGAAAAAGTTACATTGATTAGTCGGTTGATCGATCGACCGATGCGTCCATTATTCCCCGACTGGCTGCGCGATGATATCCAAATCGTTGCTACCACCATGTCCCTCGATGAGCTAGTCCCTCCAGACGTGCTAGCGGTAACTGGAGCCTCGATCGCATCACTACTCGCTCAACTCCCCTTCAATGGCCCAATGGCAGCCGTACGCGTCGGTTTGGTCGGGGATGATTTTATTATCAATCCCACCTATCGCGAGATTCAAGTTGGCGACCTCGACTTAGTAGTCGCAGGTACTCCAGACGGCGTAATCATGGTCGAAGCGGGTGCAAATCAGTTGCCCGAGCAGGATATCATCGAAGCGATCGATTTTGGTTATGAAGCCGTACAGGAGCTAATTACCGCACAGCGTGAATTACTGGCAGAACTAGGACTGAGTATCGTTCATGCTGAGAAACCAGCCACCGATCCTACCCTAGAAAACTTCCTCCGCGATCGCACTACCGAAAGCATCAAAATCGTACTCGGCAAATACGAGCCAAGTAAACCGATTCGCGATGCCGAGCTAGATGAAGTGAAAGCTAAAGCAGTAGCCGAGATCGCTAGTTTACCAGAAACCGATCCGCTCCGAGTTGCTGTAGCCAGCGATAGTAAAGCTGTCAGCACCTTGTTCAAAAGCATCACCAAAAAAATGATGCGTCAACAGGTCATCGAAACCGGACGACGAGTAGACGGACGGACACTCGACCAAGTGCGTCCGATCTCTTGTTTTGTCGGTGTCTTACCCAAACGCGTTCACGGTACGGGGTTATTCAATCGCGGCTTAACTCAAGTCATGTCCGCTTGTACCCTGGGGACTCCAGGTGACGCTCAGGATCTAGGCGACGATCTCAATCCCGAAAATACCAAACGGTATATTCACCATTACAATTTCCCTCCTTACTCAGTAGGTGAAACCAAACCCATGCGTGCCCCAGGACGGCGCGAAATCGGTCACGGTGCCCTCGCAGAACGCGCCCTCATCCCCGTATTGCCAACTAAAGATGAGTTCCCATACGTACTCAGAATCGTCTCAGAGATCCTGTCTTCCAATGGTTCGACCTCAATGGGTTCGGTTTGTGGTTCGACTTTGGCATTGATGGATGCTGGCGTACCAATTACCAAACCTGTCAGCGGTGCGGCGATGGGACTAATTAAGGAAGGCGACGAAGTTCGCATCTTGACTGATATCCAAGGAATCGAAGACTTCCTCGGCGACATGGACTTCAAAGTTGCAGGTACCGATACCGGAATTACTGCCCTGCAAATGGACATGAAAATCAGCGGTTTACCAATGGTAACTATTGCCGAGGCTATTAACAAAGCCCGTCCCGCCCGCTTACATATTCTAGAGAAAATGTTAGCCGCGATCGACAAACCTCGCGAAGAACTCTCACCCTTTGCTCCACGCTTACTCACCTTCAAAATCGAGCCAGAATTAATCGGCTTGGTCATCGGCCCTGGAGGTAAAACCATCAAAGGGATTACCGAAGAAACCGGAGCCAAAATCGATATCGATGATGATGGTACCGTAACTGTTTCCGCGATCGATAATGAGAAAGCCAAACGTGCGATCCAAATCGTCCAAGGCTTAACCCGCCGTCTCAACGAAGGCGACATCTACGCCGGACGCGTGACTCGAATTATCCCCATCGGTGCCTTCGTGGAGCTACTACCAGGCAAAGAAGGGATGATCCATATCTCCCAACTCGCCGACTATCGTGTCGGTAAAGTGGAAGATGAAGTCGGTGTCGGCGATGAAGTCATCGTCAAGGTGCGCGAAATCGACAACAAAGGACGCGTCAATCTGACTCGCTTAGGCATTCATCCCGATGAAGCCGCCGCAGCAAGAAGAGGGTAATAAAGTAGGGTGTGTTAGCGATAGCGTAACGCACCAAAACAACAAACCACTATATAGCCCCAACTTCTTCAAGAAGTTGGGGCTATATTTTTAGACATACTCCCTTCCCAGTGAAGAATTAGACATCTAGTGTAGAGGTGGATGGTGGATGGTGAATCAACACTG
>NZ_JBGSQZ010000155.1:0-5072 GCF_041737865.1 Chamaesiphon sp. | reverse complement strand
CTCTTGTTCATAGACATCTAATCCTAATGCGCTGATTTTGGATGATTTGAGTGCAGTAACAATGGCATCTGTATCGATTAACGCGCCCCGACTAGTATTAATTAGCATCACATGGGGCTTCATTTGCGCGATCGCCTCCTTGTTAATTAAGTGATAGTTTTCGGGAGTTAATGGACAGTGGAGAGTAATAATATCCGACTGAGAAAACAGTTGAGATAGCTCCATGTATTGGACTCCGATTGCTTCACATCGGGGATTGCGGAAGGGATCGTAAGCGAGAACTTTGCAACCAAACCCCGTCATGATTTGGGCGGTGACTGTACCAATTCTACCCGTACCGATAATCCCGATTATGCGTCCATGTAAATCGAATCCGAGCAGTCCTTCGAGTGAAAAATTGCCTTCACGGACGCGGTTATATGCTCGATGTAATTTGCGATTGAGTGTCAGGATTAGTCCCACGGTATGTTCGGCGACGGCATAGGGGGAATAGGCGGGAACTCGGACTAATTTGATGCCCAAATTTTTTGCTGTCTCCACATCGACATTGTTATATCCAGCAGAGCGCAAGGCAATGAGGCTGACATGATGGCTAGCAAGAGCCTCTAGTGTGTTTTTATCGACTTCATCATTGACAAAGATACAAACAGCAGTTGCATCTTTAGCAAGGATGGCGGTGTGTCGATCGAGTTTAGGTTCTAAAAATGTTAGTTGATGTTGATGTTGGATATTAGCGGCTGTAAAAAATTGGCGATCGTATGACTTGGTACTAAAAATAGCAACTTTCATGGTTTTTATTGTTGGTTGAAATAATCACCCTATATTCCGCACGATTTTAATCGTCGCTCGTGATGCGAAACCCGCCTTCGCGGGTTAGTACCCCAGTCCGCGAAGGCGGACTTTGCAACACTAGCCACGATTTTAATCGTCGGCGGTACTAGAACTGAAATCACCATGAATGAAGTGCCCGCAATTGAGGTGTTTTTTTCAATTGATGGGCTTCCATCCGCGTGAGTACATCATCCAAAATACCGATCGCTTCGCCAATAAATGGCCCTTTATTTAACATCACACACTCTGCCCGTTCGGACATGGCAACATCGCTCATTTCGCCCCGCGAAGGGATACCATCTTTGACCAAATTCTCTAATACTTGGGTTGCCCAAATCACCGGAATATGCGCTGCTTCGCAAATCCATAACATTTCTTCTTGGATCTCGGTGAGACGCTGATAGCCAATTTGAACAGCTAAATCGCCCCTGGCAATCATCACCCCAAACGATCGCTTTCCGGCGGCATAGACGATTAATTCTGGCAGATTGGTAACGGCAATTGCGGTTTCAATTTTGGCAACGATTGCAGGTGGGGACAGTCGGTTTTCACAACGTTTAGCCAACTCTTGTTGCAATAATTCAATATCGCTAGGTCGTTGGACAAATGAGTAGCCGATAATATCCGCATGAGCCGCGACAAAATCTAGATCGGTTAAATCTTTTTCAGTTAGGGGGCTAAGATCTAAAACTGTATCTGGGAAATTCATCCCCTTTTCAGGTTTGAGTTTGACTCCTTTGGGGCTGGTATTAGTTACTTCTAATAATAGTCCTGGTTGTTCGTGAGCGATCGGATACTGGGTATCGACTACCTGAGTCCAAATCTTGCCATCGTCGATGTAGACAGGGGTGTCAACAGCTAATAAATCGAGAATACTCGGAATCGTACAGCTAGTCTGGAAATGTTCTACATGGGTCGATTTAGCCGGATCTACTGCACTTTCGAGTTCGGGTTCGCGCCGCGATAGTACAATTCGATCGCCTTTAAATACCCGTTTTTTATGGTGTGGCATCAATACAGCCCCAGTGCGAATTTTGGGGCCACCTAAATCCATCATAATTTTACATTGCGTGCCTGTTTCTTGTTCGGCGCGGTGGATATTATCGATCGCACCTTGCCAGATTTCGGGAGTATCGTGGGCACAATTAATCCGCATACAGTTTGCGCCGCGTTGAATGAAACTTCGCACCAGCTCGTAGTTGGTGGCGGCTTCAGTATCCAGCGTGACCATAATTCGGACTCGACGATGGGGTGAGGATTCACCGAATAATTCATCCGTGTGCTGCTGTAGTAATCGATCGCCCTCAAAGAAAAATTCGACAGGTGGACGCTGGAAATGTCGATCTGATTTAGAGCCACAAATGACTTCTAAAGTGGCAATCACCGCATCGAGATTGGGCATTACCCGTCCTTCGATCCGACCTAATGAGGATAAACCCCAAGGCATCAGCGCAGCTTGGAGAGAGCGGAGATCGTGCCGACGTAAAGCTAGATATTCAGCTAAATTCAAGGCACTATCGATAAACGCCGTCCGCTGAATGTGCGGGTTCCACTCGTCAAAGGTGGCTTTTCCTTCACTTTCAACGGTCTGGCGTAGTGCTTGCAGCGTCGATAGTAAACCCTGGGGACTCGATAGATTGAGTGATTCGGTACTAGATTTGGAAATTTGACTAACCATCTAAATATTAGGAGATCGGCTATCTTCGACAATACTGTACAAAGATGAGGAACCTGTGAGGGAGGCTTGATTCGGCAGAGCCGATACACGAACGGTGTAAGTGATATGCTGCCGCGATCCGCTGTGGCAAATCGTTGGCAGTAGCGGAGCGTTTGCCCTAAGTTATAATTCAAATAGTCCGACCTCATAAACACCCTCATGACTTACCTCACCATCGCTTTACCAGAAGCAATGAAAGATTACGTCGTTGTAGCGTCTCCTGTGGAGAATCGACAGGTTGCCAGCGGTGTATATAGTACTGCTGACGAGTTTTTAACGGCTTTGATTCTCCACAGGAGAGGCTACGCCAACGAGCAAGAGCAAGAACGTCAAGCCAAACAGAAAGTCAATGCCATGTTACGATCCACTCTCCAAAAAAATAAAACAGTTGAAGCCACCGATGAGTGGTGGGAACAACAGCATCAATATCTCACCGAGCAACTTCCGCCTCAAACATGAACCGCCGTATCTGAATAACCGAGGATGCTAACGTCGATCTTCAAGAGCATTTTAATTATCTAGCTCAAAATAATCGGGATCGTGCCTTTCATTTCTTTGATGCAGCACGACAAACTTTTGCAGCCTTAGCTAGAATGCCTGGAATGGGGTGACAATAAGAAGGTGAAGAGGATGATGTTGTCAACATCCACAAATGGACTGTGAAAGGGTTCAAAAACTATCTCATCTTTTATCGATATGATGATGAAACCCTGGAAATTCTGCGGATTATTTTTGCGACAAGAGACTTGACTCCACTTCTAAAAGATTTATAAACATCGATTCTCTTTTACAGAAGCTATGCGAACGACCTCTCCTTTGACGTAGATCGGTCTATCGATAGATTACATCATCGATCGTGGCTCGGAAAAATTCGCCCTCCGACTCAAACCGCTCAGAGCCAAAGTACCAGCCAACCCGTAGACGGGTTGGAATGGTGTAACCGCAGAATGTGCGATCTTCCTCTAAAATTCCACCGAAGTCCACATCACGGAACTCACCACCGTCTGGATTACCCCAACGTGGTAACTTGAGGGCTTTGAGAGCACCTGTTCGATCGATCGTGAAATCTAGTTCGGCTCGTTCGCCTTGCACGACAAAACTGGAATGCAAATTGGAGTCTAGATCCGATGACTCTGTGCTGGTAAATGAAACGTCGTCGCCACAGAGTACAGAAGGTAAGCACACTGACTCTGATTGGAGGCGACCGATCGCAGACCGTGTAATATCGGTACCACTCGCCGTCATCACAGGGAATAATCCTAATATCTTCCACTGCATCGTACCGATACCGTCGATGATCCGATCGGAGCCGACAATCGGCAAGAAGCCATTCATCCATGCTGTAGCACTCCAAATCAGTCCATGCTCCCAGCAAATAACTTGCTCGGCTGTGAATGGAATCCACTTTTTCAATTTAATTTCGCCATGCATTTTCAAGCGCACCGCAGAGGCGAGCTTTGTTCCAGGCGCGATCGCGTGTTCGAGATATCGTCTGGCTGTTTCTGGTAAGTGCGAGAGTCGATCTGGGTTGAATACCAGCTCAGTAGGTGTCGCCGAATCCCAGAGTGCATCGAGAGAAATTGATTTAGTCATGACTATCTCCAGTATTTTGATTGTATTTTTGGCGAATTTATAATATTTGTGCTGTTTTCAGTGTTAAATTATGCTGGACGATCGCAGCAGTTCCCATCGTTGCCGCTACGAGCAATCCAAAATCTTCTTTGATTCCAAAATTCCATGCTGCCGAAGTTCCGACGACCGACCATAGAACTGGAATAATCAATAAACTCAATGAAATTTTTCTGTCGGCCCACAGGAGCAATCCAAATGTGAAAATAGTTGTCGGGCAAGGTGTCCCAAACGTCGGTGTTGAGGGGAAGATTCGCCCCAGCGCATAGCCGATTAACGGATAAATTACCAGTGCATAAGCAATAAATACCGCGCCAAGAATGCCGTCAAAGCTTCGGCTAGCACGAAAGCTCAATCTGTTTCTTGCCACGCCTTCGTACCAAAATAACAAGCCTTGAAAAATGAACACCGTCCCGAACAAATAGGCAGGTGGACTGATTGCTGTAAAGAAAATTAAATGGTATGCGATCTCCGTCCAGAGCCAGAGCAACCCAAGTAACCCTGAAATGATTTTGTTTCTGGACGGTTTGCGACTTGTCGCTAGGAAAATCACGACAGCCGCTACTAAGAGAAGGACAAACTGAATTGGATATATTGTTTTATTGTATTTCTCAAAAACATGAAAAAACTGTTCGATCGTAAAAGGGATACCATTATTCATATCTTCCTCATGCTTATTTCTCCACATTCCTAAATAGACCAAGGGCGACTAGTACTAGAAATCCAACGACCAGTCCATAGGGCCGAAGATCGTCCACAACTATGATGGGTATAACCCAAGCCCAAGCATTGACAGCAGTGTGCAGCACTAATGCTGGTAGCACACTGCCCCTAGTGCGATTGAACAGCC
Organism: Chamaesiphon sp.; assembly: GCF_041737865.1. Classification (NCBI taxonomy): domain Bacteria; kingdom Bacillati; phylum Cyanobacteriota; class Cyanophyceae; order Gomontiellales; family Chamaesiphonaceae; genus Chamaesiphon; species Chamaesiphon sp. Next base: position 45 of record NZ_JBGSQZ010000155.1, on the reverse strand, counting down.
ATGCAAACAGGATCGACAGGGCGATCGTGCTCACCATAAACAGTA
>NZ_JBGSQZ010000154.1:0-5893 GCF_041737865.1 Chamaesiphon sp. | reverse complement strand
CGAAAGCCATTCAAGAAATTGATTATCGATCCCTTCCCAGATCGAGTGAACAGGGAAGGGTCATTCTTTTTTGAGCCATCCGCTCAACCCTGCTTGACAACTGCACTTGCGCCTTAACTTGTCACGAATCGGGTTCCCCGCCCATCAGACCAGTTGCCCATCAGCACTTTTGGCCATTCACCATTCACCATCCACCCCTTTTAGATGTCTAGCTTGGGTTCGTTCCATGGTCAACTGGTTATTTCTCCCGCCCAGTGGGAAACAAAGGCCGGACGAACTCCTCAATTTGACACAGGTCAGGGAGTAGTTGACAATATCTAACAATACCAATCATTCGTTCTGAATTTGAATTATCTCCCTGCATGTAATTCGAGTATGGGTAATTGCGATGCTCTTGCTTGGAATGTACTAGTGACAACTACTGCCAGACAGCGAAGTAGTGGATTGGAGATCCGTCCCCAAGTTGTGCCGACGGTGGGAGCAGTACCAAATACTTGTCCAGAGCAACCAGATCGTCTCGCCAATCTATTGGTACGAGACTTGCCTAGCTATGGCAACCGCATCATGCAACAACGGCGCAAACGAACCGATAAGCTATATAGTTCGATCGAAATCGCTAGCGTACCCGAACTACAGCCGATTGAGATCCTCAGCCGTGAGTATACACCTCAGTTTCCCCAATCTGCGCCCACACAAGTATTCGTCAGCACCCTGGAACGTCAATATACAGGGCTGAGATCGGCACAGCTACAACAATTTCACTGGCTATTTATTGCCAAGACTCGACTGGGTTGGCGATTGGTGAATATTTACACGCGGACTGGTGGATTTCCGCTTGCCAACAATCTCATCACACCCCCGATCGAAAGTAGCAACACGATCGTCGGTGAAGCGATTAGAATTTGGCTCAATGATTGTTATTTGGGGCGAATTAGGGGGTAGGGGGTAGGGGGTAATTAGGGATTAGGTTTGAGGGATTAGGTTTGAGGTTTTAGGTTGCAGAATTTGGGACGCTTGCCGGATTGCGATCGACGATTCCCTACCCTCCACCCTCTACCCCTAAAGCCTAAAGCCTAAAGCCTAAAACCTAACTCTAATCAATCCCAAATTTGACCGACACCACTGCGGTGATATCCTTGTCGATCGAGCTAGTATCGTATCTACCTTCATTACTTACCGCCGTTGAGTAGCGGGGGGTAATTTGAAATACACCAGTATCCGCACTACGGACTCCACCGACTCGATTGCCAGTACTTTTGGCAATTGATTCAGCTCTGGCTTTGGCATCTTTAGTCGCTTCAGCCACCATCTCGATCCGCAGTGTACTCAGTCCGTTATAGAGATATTCTGGCGGTTCGGAAGTCAGGGGAATTCCTTCATTAATTAATTCGCTAATTTGCTGTGATAGTTTAGAGTAACGATCGACTTGGTTCGATCGAATTTCTAGTCTTTGGCTCAATTTATAAGCGAGTGTTTTACCTGTCTCTCGTCCGTTATTAACTTCGGGAATTGAGACTGTTTCGAGAGAGTTAAGCGAAACCTCAGACTCAGGTACTTTTGCTTCTTTGAGATAACGCTCAACTCGATCCGTCCAGCCTTTGAGTTGTTGATAAGCAGCTTGAGTCGTCGGCTGTTGACTCGAAAGCGATACTCGCCAGACGATATAATCTGATTTAATCGGTCGTTTTGCCGAGCCAGTGATGAGCAAGGCATCATCGACTCGTTTGATATTCCGAATCGCCCCCGCCCACAAAAATGAACTAACAATTAGCGATAGAGACAGTAAACTTAACCCAGCCAGTAATTCGGGGAATCGATAGCGCGATTCAGTGGTTGCCATAACTTGTAACACTCACACACAATATATTTTTGGTAGGGCATGATGACAATTCACCTTCCCCGATCGAGTCTACAGCATGGCGATCGATCGTTCCTGAAAGTTGGTAGTTATCCTATAGCTTTATGAACAATCGATCTTCTAAATTAACGTCAGTGTCTCCTGATGGAGAGGCTACTATTCCCTTGTATTCCCTTCTATTCTCTTCGGTGGGTTACGCTTGGCGGTAACACACCCTACGATATTATATCAACTATCAACTGCTTAATTGAGATGATTGTCACGATCGAGAATCGCCACCTGATCGATCGGTCGATCGACAACTAACCGCTGGACGACACCCCCAGGCAGCACCCCATAGACAGCACTACCATTACTATAGATCAGTTGACCACTAGCTCCAACATCAAAAGCCAACACCCCACGACCGATCGTTTTTGGTTCCCGATGCGGGTATTGCTCGATTAGTTCCCACGAGCGGGGTACCAGTGCGGGAGAGTCAGCATCACCAAACCGCCGATTGCGAGCGATTTGGGTACCAACATCAACCAATCTCCCTAAAAACATCTGCTGGATTTTACTCCGGTGCAGTTGGGGTAGGGGTAATAAAGATTTGCCTGTGTGACTGCGGGCGAACAAATTTAACCACTCACAGATGGCTCTGAGGAGACGTGCGGGCGAGAGAATTACTTCTTGGAGTAGTTGTGACAACGGCATTGGCTGCCGCAGGGGGCGGTAGGGACGGCGAATATAGTATAAAGTGCCATCCGCAGACATTTGAGGGCTGAGGAGGTCGTATTTGGGGTCGCTGGCTAGAGTGATGACCTCTTGCCGATCGAGATCTAGCTGTTCGATCGTCGAATGCCTTTGCTCGACGATTTGACCCGTACTATCTCGACTGATGCCAGCCGACTGAAAGACGATCGCGCGACGGAAACCAGGAATCCACTTGGGCGCGAGATCGATCGAGTCACCTTCGGTTACTTGCTCTAGCTGGACGGCATTTACAGGCATCGTGGCGATATTTGCCGTACCGTCTTTGCCGATCGTCGCACAGGCAATTAGTTGATAATCAGGATGAAAGTCCAGCCGATCGAATTTAAGATCGGCACTATGAAATAGTCTTTTCTCTTTGGTTTTCTGGTGATGTTCGATCGGCCCAAATCGTTCGAGGGTAAAAATCCCCCCAATATCTCCAGCTTCTAGAGTGTAGAGTAATCGATCGGCACCAGTCGGACATACACCCTGCACGGCAACAGACAACGACATCGCGGAAGTCTCAACTCTAGATTCCTGTTGCTGGACATTTCCCGATTTGCCATTGGGCAGAAAATTTGGACTCAGATTCTTTTGCTTCCAGCCATTTCGTCGCTGTAGCTCAAATCCCCGCTGTTGCGCGGCTTGTCCGAATTCGCTGGCGATGGCTTGGACAGTCGCCCGACCCAATTTGAGGTAGAGTTTACCTCCAGATAGGTATGCAAAATTAAAACTCATGGGATCTTCAGTAAGCGTTGGCTGGTGAGCATTTGAGGTATGGCAGGAGATCTACGATACTGTCTATACTGTTCCCCAAGAATGACCCAGAGATCTCATTTTGATGAAAGTTTTTGCAATTTAGTGAACGGTGGATACTGAATTGCTGGCATTAGACCCCCTGCGAAAGTAATTGAAGATTGGTGCAGGCTACCCCCTACCCCTAAAGCCTAAAGCCTAAAGCCTAAACCCTAAAGCCTAAACCCTAAACCCTAAACCCTAAAGCCTAATTACCCTCTAACTTTCACAGGAGGTCTATCGAGTCTAGGCATGTGGGTGGTGAGTGGGGCAATCCCCGCTAGATCGAGGATTTGAGGGATGAGATCTTCGCGCTTGACTGCCATTAGATGAACGCCCTGACAGAGTTGGCTGGCGAGTTGTACCTGTTCGGCGGCAATTTTTATCCCCTCTTTAAGTGGTTGAGCCGATCGAGCCAAGCGATCGATGATATGTTGGGGAATCTCTACCCCTGGCACATTTCGGTTGATGAATTCTGCATTTTTGGCAGACTTGAGCAGAAAAATTCCGGCTAGTACTGGTTTTTGATAGCTGAGGGCGATCTGGTGCATGAATTTATCGAGGATGTCAAAATCAGAAATTAACTGACTTTGAAAAAATTGGGCACCTGCGGCAACTTTTTGCTCGAATCGTCGTTGCAAACCCGATCGACTTTTAGATTGGGGGTCTACCGCCGCACCTACAAATAAGTCCACAGCACCATCTGGTAGGGGCTTGTCGTTGCCATCTAGACCGTGATTGAGGTTGCTGATAATTTTCAAAAGTCTGACTGCTTCTAGGTCGAATACAGCCCTAGCATTTGGACAATCGCCCGCTTTAATCGGGTCGCCAGTGAGAGCTAAGATATTCTGAATCCCCAAGGCATGGGCACCTAGTAGATCGCCCTGAAGTCCAATCCGGTTGCGATCGCGACAGGCAAACTGACAAACTGGTTCGATCCCCTGCCTCAGTAATATTACCGATGCTGCAAATGGCGACATTCGCATCACTGCTCGACTGCCATCTGTAACATTTACCGCATGGACGCGCCCTTTGAGACAGGTTGCCATCTCTAGCATGTGAGCTATATCTCCACCTTTGGGAGGAGCTACTTCTGCTGTAATTAAGAATTCACCAGCGGTGGCAGCTTGTCGAAAATTATTCACGATCGCACCCAAGAACTACACTTTTAATTTTAATCGATGGTGGATGGTGAATGGTGGATGGTGGATGGTGGATGGCTGACACTATCCATTCAGTATCGAAAATCCTAATGCAGCTTTAACTTCTGCCAAAGTGCGATCGGCAATCAGAGCGGCACGATCTCTACCGGATCGGAGGACGGATTCTAGATAGGTTTTGTCGCTCATTACTTCATGATATTTGACTTGGATCGGACGTAGATGTTCGATCGTCGCTTCTGCCAATAATGGTTTAAACTGGCCCCAGCCCAGATCTTGACATTCGTTGACTACTGTCTGTTTGGACTTACCAGACATCAGCATATATAGTGTCAATAAATTGCGGCATTCTGGTCGATCGATCGCTTCAAATGTCAAACCACGTTCGAGATCGGTTTTACACTTTTTGATTTTTTTCTGAATTAAATCGGCACTATCTAATAAATTAATTCGGCTCAGATCTGACGGATCGGATTTGGACATCTTTCTGGTGCCGTCAGTCAGACTCATCACTCTTGCCCCATCAGCTTGGATCAGTGCTTCAGGTAACTTGAAGACGGGGGATTGTTTGGCATATTGATGATTGAATCTACCTGCAATATCGCGAGTCAATTCTAAGTGTTGCTTTTGATCTTCACCAACAGGAACTTTGTCAGCTTGATAGAGGAGGATATCCGCAGCCATTAGGACTGGGTAATCCAATAGCCCGACATTGACATTTTCACCTTGCTTGATCGCTTTTTCTTTAAATTGAATCATATCTTGGAGCCAATTTAACGGCGTGACACAATTTAGCAGCCAAGTTAGTTCGCTGTGGGCGGGGATATGGGATTGGAAAAAAATACATGAATCCTCTAAACTAATGCCACAGGCTAAGTATAAAGCGGCGATCGTATAACTATTCTCAGCTAAAGTTTGCGGATCGTGAGGGGCGGTAATGGCATGAAGATCGACGACACAAAAATAATTTTCATAATTGTGTTGATGCTCCACCCAATTGCGAATCGAGCCTAAATAGTTACCGATATGTAAATTACCAGTTGGTTGGATGCCAGATAAAACACGCTTTTTAGTCATAAACAGATGGCTCTAGCGAACCGCAACCGATAAATTTTTGAAATGATTTACTATTATAGCATTTGGTAACATTTACTCAACAGCAGAAGCTATGGCTTCGGGGTTTAGAGTCTCCACTGGACGGGTCTCCCGATTCGTGACAAGTTAAGAAAAGTCGAGGTTTGTCAAGAGGGGAAAGAAAAGATGTCAAACTCAGACTAGCACAGAGTTAGAACTGAGTTTGACCAATGCCCAAAAAGCGGAAAACAAATCGCGACCACGCCAAGCG
>NZ_JBGSQZ010000145.1:0-3941 GCF_041737865.1 Chamaesiphon sp. | reverse complement strand
AAATCATCTCTAAGTTGGCATAGAGTACTAGTTTTCATGGGCAATGCCGCTGGCAATATCTGATATTTGCTGTTTTCAAATAATCTATTTTCAAGGTTAGGCGGTTGATGAACTCGATCTTTTAATTGGGGGCGATCTACTGTAATAACTTTAGTTATTTTGATTCCTATACTATTGAATAGTTTATTTAACCTAGTTTCTAACTCTGGCGAGGTTACATATTTATCGATAATCTTCTGAAGTCGATCGACTCCATCATCGAAAATAGTTTGTAATTGCTTTGCCAATTTAAGATTGTTGTTTGGAGAGGTTAAATCAATTTCTGAAAGTAGTGGAAATAGTCTACAATTATAATCCAATTTATCATCGACTGCATGGCTGTCTCGCTCGTCATTAGACGACGCACAAGCTTCAGATTGGGAGCTATTATTTTTTAGAATTTGTAATAAATAATTTAAAAACTCTAATCGCTCTGCTTCGTTTAGTTGCTCTGGGAATTTAATTTTTTGGTCATTCATAAGCATCTATAGAGATTTTAAGCAAGTTGAGGATTGAGTGCGATCGTATGTTGCCCTCGAAAGATGAAGATATGCTACTACGCTGCATTGCTAACAACGAGTCAGATCGAGACAGACGGGCAATTCTATATGTGGTGGTTGCTGCTACTTAACTATTTTTTCTTCGATCGATTTTTTCGACGTGCTTCTTTTTGCATCTTCCCCTGAGTTTTCTTTTTGGTTGACATTGCTATTTTCTGAGGGGATAGATTTAAATCTCCTATGCCAAAAGGGTTGTTCGTTGACTCTTTCAGTTTTTTGTTTTCAAAACAATTCCACCATTCCATCTCCGAAATTGTATCTTGAATCAAACCATAATGCTTGCGATCGCGCAGTTCATTCAATGATGCCTCTTGACCGAGGTTAATATAATCATCGACATCTTCCCGATCGAAAAAGAACTCCTCCACCAAATCTGCATCAAAAGCTCGATCGATCTGTTGTTTAAGTTGGGACGGAGCTAGAGCAGCACTCTCTGTCACTAATTTAGTCCAAACAAAGGAATATTCTCGTTCGAGTCGGGTTGAAAAGAGTTCCTCAAAATATCTAATTACAACTTCTCGATCGATCGTTCCTTGAATAACCAAAATAATTAACGAACGGAGCGCAGAACTTCTCACATATTCATTTATTTGCCGATTTTCGATTAGTTGCTGGATCGGTTCGATATTGCCGTCACAAACACTAGCAAGAATTCTGCCTAAATCCTCTGTTGCTAGATCTCCAGTAACGTCCATTGCCATCTCTCCAGGCACCGAGAAAAACTCGACGATCGGCAAATAAGCTTGGGGTTCCTTAAATTGTGCCAGCAAATACATGGCATAAATATGCAGAAAATAGTTAGGGCGTTCTAACAACTCCTCAAGCTGAGATTTCCATTCTGATACCGTCGCTAATAATATCGGGGTAATGGCTGCCTGTTCTGCGATCGCTCGCTCTAGAGCTAGTCGAGGAAATGCTCCGGTATAGTTCTCTAGTTCAGCGATGATTTCCGTTAATTCCATGATGCCAAGTTTTTGACTGATTTTAGTTGATTTTCCTGCATCCTGACCAGGATTAGCAAATGTATAATTCAGATTGTTAAGATCGATCGATAGTCTGTTATTTTCCCCATCCTGTAGTGTCCACTTATCAGACAAACCTGATAGACGGACAAAAGTCCGTAAGAATTCAAGGAAAAGCTGATGAGGAATAGGTTTGGAGAGAAAAGAGAGGGAAAACTGTTAACCTGTTTTTATCCAAAAAAGCAGCACAGCTCGAAATGATCGAAACATCCTCTCGTCTTCATCATCAATTAATTAAGTTTGGGAGTCAATATAGTGAATGGGCAGACATTAGACATTTAGGAGTGATGTGTTGGATGATCGTGGGCTTAATTGGCGAAGGCAGCGTGAATCTGACCAAATGGATAGATCATATCCAGACCAAAGCAAAAATTGCCCAAAGCACTCAGAAGCGACTATCGCGATGGGTGAACAATCCACGAATTAATCCAGCCAAATTGTATAGCCCAATCGTCAAAGCAGTATTTGCTAACTGGAGCGACCCAGAAATATATCTGACGTTTGATACCAGTATGTTGTGGACTGGGCGGGTGACCCGACCAGTGATGAATATTGTTTAATTCGGATCTGCGTGGTACATCTGGGTAGAGCAATTCCAGTCGGCTGGAGAGTAATTAAGCACAAAAGTAGCAGCGTCAAATTAGATACTTATCAAGACTTACTCAAACGAGTAGCCAAACTGCTACCCAGTCAGCCGAAGATCGTACTGCTGGCAGACAGAGGATTTGCCGATGCTCAACTAGTCCGTTATGTCAGACAATTGGATTGGCAGTGTCGAATTCGGGCGCGACGTTTTCGGGGGAAGCTTCCCCCGAAAAGCTCGCTTATTAAGGGCAATTTTTTGCTGCGTCATCCCCGTCATGGTTGGCTGCAAGTCAATCAATTTCCGTTGACACTCGGCTCGGCTCAACTGATTCACAATGTTCAAATTCATAAACATAATTCTCTCACCGATGTCCACATCGCCATCGGTTGGGAAGAAACATCTGGCGAAAAATGGTATATTCTCAGCACTAAACCGACTACCCTTCAAACCTTTCGGGAATATGGTTTGCGGTTTACGATTGAGGAGAATTTTAAGGATGATAAATCGTCCGGCTTTGATTTAGAAAACTCTAAGCTGCGCTCTGCTCCAGCCTTATCTCGGCTGTGTTTGGTAATGGCGATGACTACTTTATTTTTGACTGCCACTGGTGTTCAAGTTGTGATCGCTGGTCAACGTCGTCTTGTTGACCCTCACTGGTTTCGTGGTTCTAGTTATTTGAAAATTGGCTGGAGTTGGGTTAAACGAGCGATGATTAATGGCTGGGATTTATTTTCCGATATCTCTTTTACTACTAATATTGACCCCGACCCTGTTAAAGCTTCTCATTCACAATATCTGCAAAAAACCTACCGAATCGAGTTTATCGCCCACACACATCGCTGGTCTTAAAAAACTTTTGTCCGTCAATCAGGTGGACGACTCATTGAAGTGTGTAAATGATGTTGCGAACTTACCAGTCAAAAGATGGCTAAGTTTGAGGCAGAGGTTGGCTGCGCTCCTAGTGCTGGTAACAATTGGGGAATTCATTTGGATCGGGTGATGGAGTTAGCACTTGATTCCGAACGGACGTTACCGAGAAGGTTCGAGCATGGCAAGTTTGTCGAGCTTTTGAGCCAATAGTTTGGATCTGTAATATTGGCGGCAGAAATTGAAGAGGTGGCTGCGAGTTTTTGGAGCCAAATTCAGCAGCGGTTAGGAAGTAAAGTTGGAGGTTAGATTTATTAAATTATCGATCTGAATATTAGCGATCGAGCTGAATAACGAGCGAGTCTAAACTAGGCGATCGAACTATATTGATAGTCAGCATGATTTAACCCACATTCCGCTAGTTCGATCGCCTAAAAAATAATAAGATCTACAATTCTGTCATATCAAGCTTTCTAGCGATTTAGCCTCTTTATGGCGATCGAGAGTATATTCTCAATTGTCTTAGCTTATTGAGAATAAAATTGCTACGATCCAATGGGAGCATAACACTTTTGCGATGAGTATTTATACTTACGATAATTTAAGCTGCGGTTTTTAGATTAACCCCAATCATTCCATTCAAATAAGCTACTCGATGCGCCAAAACCTGTGGCACATTTCGCTCATTCCATTGTGCTCCAGAAATTTTAATCCGCCGACCAATTTGCTTGATGGCTGATTCTACAGCCCCAGAGCCAATTGAACAGATTTTCTTGGACTGGAGAGCCTGGTAATTAACAATTCGTTCTTGGTGTTTGGTGAGATACACACAGAAATTCTGTGCTGTTTTCTTGGTCAGATTTATAA
>NZ_JBGSQZ010000144.1:0-38123 GCF_041737865.1 Chamaesiphon sp. | reverse complement strand
CTGCTTGTGAGCGACAGAAGGTACTAATTTCGCCAGTTCTCCGAGCGCATTGCTGGCTCCTTTCACCGAAGCCATTTCCATCCAATGACCGAGCAACATGATATCGACTAAGGTTGCCAGTTCCCAGTAGAAAGAATCTCCCTTCACTCCGAAAGTTACTGCCAGACTATAGACAAACGACACGGTGATAGCTAGCGCAACCAGAGTCATCATGCCGATTTTACTCTGGAGTTCAAACCAAGCTCCCTTCAGGAAAACCCAGCCACCGTAGAAATAAATAATTGTTGAAAAAATGGGAATCACCCACTCGACACCCGAAAACTGGATTGCTTTGTAATTAAACCAATCCTGAAACATTGGCGCAAAGTAAAGCACAGGTAGCGTTAGCACCAAACAGATAAAGAAGCGGCGTTTGAAAATCTCTGGGCTGTGTCCGGCGTGTTTATCGTGCCCAGCGTGTTCATCATGCCCAGCGTGTTCGGCCCGATCGTGACCATTATGGTTGCCATGTGGGTCGGGATTAGACTGATTTCTTTGAGGTGGTCGTTCGTGTTCTTGGTGCCCACCAGATGGAGCTGGTGGGTGTTGTTCGTGTTGACTGTGGTCGTGTCTCATCGATGAATCCTCCTAGTTTGCTGTGATGCCTTGGATCGATGGCAATAGACTTCAGGGCATTCCCGATCGTCGATTAAAGGATTGTCACTAGAATTCTGCGATCCACAAAACCACTGTCAACGCCAAGAATGAGCGCGATGCTAATGACTGGATCGATGCCACAATCCTTACATACCCAGTTTGACTATAAGAAAACAATCTGAGAAACTTATGAGCAAGTTAGAAAAGCTTGTGTTTTAAGGATTATTCGTCAGAATAAGAACACAGGAACGATTAAGGTTCTGTTGGTCTGTTAACAGTCTGAGCATCGCCCGCAGCCGAAATACAGGCACACCCAGCAACTTTAGACTGATGCAGGGCTGCGGCTGCGGCTTGATAAAGAGTCGGTAAATCGGTACCATCATCTGGATATTGAGCGATTCCCCCACTAAAGGCGATCCGAAATTGAGTTCGCTCTGGAGCAACAAATTGTCTGCGCTGGAGTGTGGCGAGTAACTGCGTGAGTCTTTGAATCCCCTCTGCCTTGGTCGTGTCAAACAAAGCGACTACAAATTCGTCGCCCTCCCACCGCGCAATCACTGTATTCTGCCTAAAAGTCTGCCGGAGCAACTGTCCCCACTGCCGCATCACCATGTCGCCAGTACTGTATCCATGACGCTCGTTAATTGCCTTGAGATTGTCTAAGTCCAGAATTGCTAAACAGAGCGGCAGGTTCTGTCTAGCCGCAAGTTGCAGGTATTTATCTAAGTCTTGGGTGGACTTATGGCGATTGGAGAGTTTGGTCAATCGATCGATCTCAGCAGCATTCCGTAGGAGTTCGATCCGCTCTAGGCGATTGATGACGCGACTGACCAATTCTGACCCCGCAATCGGTTTGCTCACAAAGTCATCTGCACCCACCGAATAGACTCGATCGATTGTCTCGATATTGGGATGGGTTGTCAAAAATATAATGGGTAAACTGCCCCATCGCGAGTCGTTGCGGACGATCTGACACAGATCGATCCCACTCAAGATCGGCATATTCATCTCTAGAATCAGCAGATCCGGCGAGCAGGATTCCAGCGTTTCCCAAAATTGTTGTGGATCGTTGAGCGTTGTCACACTCAATCCCCAAGGTTCTAGCAACCCCTTCAAAGTTGCCAAAATCTGAGGATCTCGATCGACCACCATCACTCGTTGCTTGGCAGCTTCAGCTTGTTGCGCCGCTTGAGCGACGGCTTTGAGGACTCGATCCAGGGGTAAAGGTTTGCTTAAAAAACTATGTCCGCCGAGTTGGGCTACTTCTAGTCGATCGGTTAATCGGTCGTGACTGGTGAAAACGAGGACTGGCACTGCCGGAGTCTGATGAGTGAGCTTTGCCAGCAGTTTTAAACTATCTGTAGTGGGATGTGTAATGTCGGGGTCGAGTAGCACGACGTTGGGTGCATCTTGCTCGATTTTTAGTTCGGCTGCGGCAAGAGTCGTCGAGATCGCGCTCCGAAAGCCCCAATTTACTGCTTCATTCATCAACTGTTCGGCTAGTTGTCGATCGGGATCGATAATCAATAACAGTGGCCGCTCATCGGTAAATAGCGGCTGTTGGCGATCGAACAGATCGATCGTTAAGTCGTCCGTTGCTCGATCGATTTCTTGCTGTTCGGATAAGGCATCGAGGATTTGTTGTTGAATTGGTTGAGTCGCTGGTTGATTTGGATCGATTTTCGTCCCGATAGGCTCCGCCAACGAGTCAGCCACAGATGCCAAGGGTTTAAGCCGATAACCCAATCCATACACCGTTTCGATCGCATCTGTGGGAGCACCAGCCCTCCTAAGTTTCTGCCGTAGTCCCTTGATATGAGTTCTGACGGCATCCACATTGGGAGTCTCCTCATACGCCCAGAGTCGATCCAAGATCGTGCTGTAAGTAAAAACGCGGCGACCATTTCGCACGAAAAACTCTAGGATCGCAAACTCCTTGGGACTCAAGAATAGCTGTTGCTCTGCATAAGTGACTTCACGAGTTGCTGGATCGAGCCGCAAATTACCCCACTCCAGCACAGAGTAAAAAGCCGTTCCTTCGCGGCGGAGCAAGGCTCGAATTCGAGCGATCAATTCCTCTGGGTCAAGCGGTTTGGTCATGTAAGCATCGGCACCTGCATCTAGCCCGATCGCTTGGTCGTGACTACTGCCTCGCCCCGTAACCAGCATAATTTGCACTTGATAGCCGTGCGCTCTGATTCTTTGACAGAGGCTGATTCCGTCCAGGTGAGGCAGCGTAATATCGATTAAGAGTAAATCGTATTCATAAACCACAATCAGTTCCCAAGCTGCCTCTCCATCGTTAGCAACTTCAACTGTGTAATTTTCGGTGGCGAGCATACAAGCAAGCACCTCAGCAATTGCTTCGTCATCTTCTACCACCAAAATTTTCATCAGGTTTATTCCTTTATAGGCTAAATACGTTAATTAGATTGAGGGGTTAAGCATACTTTTAACAATAATTGGCGAAGATGAAATTCAGATGAAATGAAGTGCTAATTGTCTAAAATTTGGAAAATATTTGCAAAACGTTAAGCTTTGGATCGCTCATAACTTCCTCATAGTCCGATCGTAATCTGAAAGCATAGAGGAACTTGTTGGTGAAGCCGCCGCTATGCTAAATCGTCCTCTAAATGAGGTCGATTGTTTTAGCAGAAACAATCGAGCCACACTTTCACCCCTTTTTCCTACAAATTATCATTGTCTTTGCACAGTAACTATTTCAGGACTTGTCTGCACCACTAAGGAGGTAATCTCATGACCACAACCACAATGTCATTGAAAACTAGCGCAATTCGGTGGGTGGATGTAATTGAGTATCCCGAAACTGGAGTCAATAGCCAGATCTTGCTGGAAGATGCCAACTGCCGATATATGCTGATGTCGCTGGCGGAGGGAATGCACATCGCCGAACATGCTGCCCCTCATAATGCCACGGTGAATGCGATCGAAGGACAGGGCGTACTGACGCTTGAAGGCAAAGATCTCATGCTAGAAGCGGGTGTTTTTGTTTTTATCCCTGCTACTGCCCTCCATTCTGTAAAAGCAGTGACGAACTTTACCTTTTTATTAACTTTCTCCGAACGAGTTGCCGACGCTCATCATTGACTTTGACATCTTCACTTCATCTAATTCAAGCTTTAATTCGCTCATAAGTTCCTCATAGTCTAAGCGTAGTCTAAAAGATAGAAGACCAAATTGTCCTTTCGATCGGGTGAATTTATGAATAAGAAGTTTTTGGTTTATAGCTTAGTCGGGTTACTTAATAGTTTTACTGTTACTGGATTAGTCTTTACTAACAGCAAACAGGCTCAGTCGTTACCTGCATCGGGAAATTCGCAACAACGGAAATCGGTGCGAGTAGATCGACATTTTATCGAAATGATGATTCCGCATCACCAAGACGCGATCGTCATGGCTGACCTGGCTTTGAGTCGTGGTAGACGATCGGAAGTTAAGGAATTAGCTGCATCGATTAAACAGGAACAAACTCGCGAAATTCAACAGATGCGTACCTGGTACAAACAGTGGTACGGCACAGCAGTCCCCGCACATTCAATGACCGACATGGGCATGATGGGAGATCACCACAATCAAGGGCAGGGCACAGGCTCAAACATGGGTCAGGGCACAGGCTCAGGCATGGGTCAGGGCATGGGTCAAGGTATGGGTCAGGGCATGATGAACATGAAGATGGACATCGATGCACTCAAAACAGCCAAGGACTTTGACAAGGAATTTGTCCGGCAAATGATTCCCCATCATCAAATGGCGGTAATGATGGCTCAGATGGCATCGAAGCGCGCTGCTCATTCACAGATCCGTACTTTAACTAAATCGATCGTCAAATCTCAAAATGCTGAAATTGCCAAAATGCAAGGATGGCAGCAAGCCTGGAATTGACGATCTAGTTTATCTAACAGAGCGATCGTCAATTTCGGTAGCGATCGCAATCTGTTAAACAAGTTCAAATTATCGACCAGTCCTGCTCGGCATTAAAAAGGAAACCAAGTTATGAGCTACTACTTTAGTAAAACTTTGCATACTTCTTTCGATCGAGCTACTGCAAAAGCGATCGAGAGTTTGCAGCAATCAGGGTTTGGTATCCTTACCGAAATTGATGTCCAAGTCACGATGAAGAAGAAACTGGATGTAGATATGCAGAGCTACAAAATTCTGGGTGCTTGCAATCCAGCCTTTGCTTATCAGGCATTGCAAATAGAAGATAAAATCGGCACGATGTTACCTTGCAATGTAGTTGTGCAACAGACAGAAAACGGAGTCGAAATTACAGCGATCGATCCTATCGCATCAATGCAAGCAATTGAAAATACAACACTCAAAGAGATTTCCGAACAGGTAAGAGTCAAGCTCAAGGAAGCGATCGATCGTCTAGAAGATTGAAATTTGTGTCGCGATATCTGACTTACTAAAAGGCTGGAAATTATTTAGTCCTGAAGTTAATAAAACATTCGATCGTCAACTCTCCCGATCGTGACAGAAATTGAGATTTGTTCTATTTGCCAAGAGGTATCTATATGCACCAACATGGTTCATCAAATCAGCCGCAGCCCGACGGTAATGGGCTGCCACCCCGTTTCAGCGTGCCGATTAAAATCGTGCTCCTTGTCTCAGTCGGAATTATTGTGTACTTTTTAGTTACAGAACATTGGGCACATTTAGGCGGCTATTTCCCGCTCTCGTTGCTATTTATCTTTGTAATCATGCACTTATTCATGCACGGTGGACATGGGGGGCATGGCGGTAATAACGGTGACAATCGAAGAATCTCTGGTAGAGAAGATCGACCAAATTGGGGACATGGGGGACATGGTAACAATGACCCACCTCGCTGAAAACGTTATTTGGACGTTAGCAAATCCATTTATTCAATCTATTTAGAGGAATCGAATTATGAATGATATGAATAACGTTCCTACTTATGGATTGTGGGGATTAGTAATTATTAATTCTTTGATATTTATCATCTTTGCCTTGAGTTTCACCAAGCCGCGTAACGCTAGAGATTGGCGATCGTTCGGCGCATTTTCAGCGTTCATCGTGGCGTTATTCACAGAAATGTATGGGTTTCCCTTAACACTGTACCTACTCTCAGGCTGGCTGCAAACCCGCTATCCAGGATTCAACATCTTCTCCCACGATGCCGGACATCTGTGGGGGACATTACTGGGATGGAGAGGCGATCCTCATTGGAATCCGATTCACCTTTTTAGTAGCGTGTTAATTTTTGGAGGACTGTATTACTTAGGCAGTGCTTGGGAAGTTCTCTACAAAGCTCAACGCAGTCATACATTGGCGGTGGCAGGCCCCTATGCCACAATTCGCCATCCGCAGTATGTCGGTTTCATTGTCATCATGTTGGGCTTTTTGTTTCAATGGCCCACTCTGTTGACATTGATTATGTTCCCGATTTTGGTTGCGATGTACATCCATTTAGCACACCAAGAAGAACGCGATGCTTTAGCCGAATTTGGCGAACAGTATACCCGTTATGCCTCCATCACCCCCGCGTTCAACCCGTGGGGTCGTCGCACCACTCCCAGAAAACTAACTCGTTCACAGGAGCCTCATCATGACCCATAGTACTTATCACAGTGAAGAAAATCGAGTGCGTAATTATTCAGTCATGAGATTGAGTGTGCGATCCCTAGTCCTCACCACAACCTTCGTCTACATACTTTGTATGCTGTTTATTGCCTTTGACCCACGAGTTGCAACGATTTTGTTTGGCTATATTCTCCATGCCGATCTAATTAATGTTGTCCGCAGCGTCGGCTGGGGTAGTTTAATTACGGGTCTTTGCATTTGGTCTGTGGGCAACGGATTATATGCGGTATTTATGGCTCGACTTTACAACCGTCTTGTGTCTTGATAAACAAATTCGATCGAGATAGAAATTAAACACAAACCATCATTGAAAGAGGAAACTATGAGCGACCTAATTGTAATTGGCTTTCCAGACGAATTTAAGGCAGATGAAGTATTAATTGCTCTCCGAAGACTCGAACTGGACTATTTAATCGATCTAGAAGATGCAGCAATTGTCTTCAGAAACCAAGACGGTAAAGTCAGAGTTAAACAATCTCAAGAACTTGTCGCTTCTGGTGCATTAAGTGGCGGCTTCTGGGGCTTATTAATCGGCTTGATGTTCCTTGAACCGTTGCTGGGAATTTTTGGCGCAGCCGTGGGTGCCCTTTCTGGTGCCTTAACGGATATCGGTATTGATGACAACTTTATTCGAGAGTTGGGCGATACGATCGAACCCGGCACCTCCGCCCTTTTTATTTTAGTGCGAAAATCGACTCCTGATAAAGTTTTGGACGAATTGAGCAAGTTTGAGGGAAAAGTCCTCCGCACTTCTTTATCCCATGTCGATGAGGCAAAACTTCAGGCGGCTCTTACGAAAAGTGCAGCAGGATAAATCATAACTTCAAGAAATCTCTTGTCAGCGTGAATTGCTCTGATAAGAGATACTATCTTCGCAGAGGAAATACAAATGATATCAAGATCGATCGCAATTCAGCCATCTAATTCACTGCCGCCAAGCCACCGAAAGATTGAAATGGATGTAGCTTTCCAGAGCGTCATGGGCCTTATGATACTTTCGACGATCGCTGCTTTAATTTATGTTTGTATTTACGAGCAAAAGCAGCATTCCTCCAGCTTCAAACTGCCTTTCAATGTTCCATGTCCTCGCTGTCGATATTTTAGCAATAATTCCTATCTCAAGTGTACTCTACACCCAACAACCGCACTGACTGAGCAAGCAGTTGATTGTAGAGATTATTGCCCGCACAGGAAAGAGCAACGGATTGAAAAGGAGAGTACTGCCAGTTGGCGTAACCTCTCTTGGAGGAGCATCGTTCAAAACATTTTTAATAAGTAACCACACCAAAATTTTAACCCGCTGAACATTTATTTTAGATCGTTCTAACAAGAGATTCTATAGTTCGGGAAGGAACGCAAATGGCAGCAAAATCGATAATAACTCAACCATCTACTTCATTTCCGCCAAACCAGCAAGGAATTAAAATTTTTACTGACTCTGACACAGCTTTTGTGATAATTAGCTTTGTGATATTTTGGACGATCGGTATTTTCATCTATGCTTGCATTCCCAAGGGTCGGCAGCGTTTTTCTAACTTCAAGCCTCCTCCCAAAACTCCGTGTTTTCACTGTCGATATTTTAGTGATAATCACTATCTCAAGTGTGCGCTTCATCCAGAAACTGCACTGACTGAGCAAGCAGTTGATTGTAGAGATTACTGTCTAAACAGCAAGACGGAAAGTGTTGAAGAGTTTTGAATCGCTCATAACATCCTCATAATTAGATCGTATTCTAAAAAGGTAGAGTATTACTGCTCCTTTACAACATTCTTCTTAACTAAACCACCCCAATATCAAAATTTAATACAATGAAACTACAATTAAAAGTTCCCAATATGAGCTGTGGTGGTTGTGTCAGCACCATCACTGACGCGATTAAAACAGTTGATGCTAATGCCACTGTTCAGGCCGATCCGCAAACTAAGACTGTATCGGTAGAAACTCAATCTCCTGAAGCAACAATTAAGGCAGCAATGACCAAGGCTGGCTATCGCCCTAGTTAGGCTGTTGTAATTGGCTTTGAGTTCAATTTCAGAGCCGATTACTGGATATCAAAGTCTCAGGCTACAGGCACTATTCCCTGCTTCGTTCGTAAAGCGTCGGCTCTGCCGAAGCGTGGCTACGCCAACGCCTAAAGATGTTTACCCTGCGAGGAACTCTTTTATGAAACCAGACTACCTGATTATCGGCAGTGGTTTATCAGCATTGACCTTTGGTGCTCTGATGGCAAACTCTGGTAAGACCGTGCAAATCCTCGAAGCTCACGAGCATCCAGGCGGCTTTGGGCACACATTTACGATGGCTAAAAAGTATACGTTTAACGCTCAATTTCACTACGTTTGGAGCTGTGGTGAAGGGCAAACTGTCAACCAAGTACTCAAAAAACTGGACTTAGATAAGGAAGTAACTTTTGAACGTTACGATCCAAATGGTTTCGACCATATGCGAATGCCCGGTTATAAAATGGATATTCCATCAGAACCAGCCGAACTGATCCAGCGATTATCCGCGCTGTTTCCGGCACATGGCGATAAGATTAGCCAATTTGTGAATGAAGTCGAGAAAACTGGTGCAGGCTTAAAAATAGTTGCTCCGCCGATCGATCCGATCGAACTACTCAAGCATCCCCAAGCAGCGTTCAGTGCCATCTCAAACGTCAATAGTACGCTTCAAGATGTATTTGACAAATTCCAGCTTCCCCAAGCTGCACAGACCCTTTTAGCTTTACAATGGCTGGACTTTTTACTACCACCAAATCAACTCTCCTTCTTTGCTTGGGTCGCATTGTTCAGGGGTTATCAAGCCGGGGCATTTTACCCAACTCAGCATTTTGAGGATGTAATTAATTCGTTGGTTAAGGTCATCGAATCACATGGGGGAGAAGTACTGCTCAACCATGAAGTCACGAATTTTAGACTCACAGATAAAACGGTGACGGGAGTTGAGGCGATGGATCTCACCACCCATCAAACCGCTGAATTTACGGGCGATACGGTGATTTGCAATATCGATCCTCAACGAGCCGCGAAGATGATTGGTGAGGAAAAGTTCTCCCAAAAGGTGCGCCGAAAACTCGACTATGAATATTCGGCATCCAACTACATGGCGTATTGTGTTGTCAAAGATCTCGACCTCCGCGACTATGGGTTTGGCAAGTGGAATCTGTCGCATACAGGACATGAAGATCTGAATGAAGCCTTCGCGCAAATGTACGATCGTCATGACTTTTCTAATCCAAGTTTTGCCATCACCACACCCACTTTGATGACAACAGCGAGTCGGGATTGCCCAGAGGATTGCCAGATTGTCGAATTCCTCACCGTCGCTAACTATGACTACTTTAAACAATTGCGGGAGAGCGATCCCAAAGCTTACAGGCAGAAAAAGCAAGAGATTTTAGATTCGATCCTCGATGTTGTGGAAAAACATTATGTACCGAATTTCAGGCAACACATGGTCTTCGATATTACAGGTAGTCCGACTACCAATGAACGCTATTGCTGGTGTCCTGAAGGGAATTCCTATGGTTCCATTCTGACCCCCCGCAATGTCGGTTTAGGGCGATTGAATCACGAAACTTCTCTCAACCAGTTCTATTTCTGTAATGCCTCATCTGGCTATCCAGGCTTTGCTGGCACAGTTTGGACGGGAGCAATACTGTATCAACGATTATCCGGTGACGTGATTTTAGACGACAACTAAGGAACGATCGCACATTACTTACATTCATCAATTTAGGAGTCAACTATGAGAATTGCTGTAATTGGAAGTGGAGCCAGTGGCATGGCTACAGCCTATCTACTTGATAAACAGGGGCATCATGTCACCGTGTTTGAACGACAGCCCATCCTCGGCGGACACATTCGGACACTGAACAAGAACGTCAAACCCAATCAGTCCGCTTGCGATGAGGTATTGGAAGCTGGAGTGCTCGAATTTCCAACTGTGTTTTACAACTTTATCGCGCTGATGCAAGATCTAGATGTAGAAATAGAACCCGTCAATATTGGTTCGGCGATGTTTCTCAAAGATGGCAACCACTTTCTATCGGCAGTAACGATCGAAAAGAACTTCGCAGGTCTACACGGGCTGATCGAAAAGTTACGCCTCGATGCCATCTATGCCCGTTCCGTTGGATTGTGGTTGAGAACGCAATTTGCTAACTTGCCAGATCTCGCAAATCGGCCGCTGTCGGCATACTTAAACGGCTTTGAGATCCGCGACACTTGGCTGAAGCTGGTGGTGATGTATAGCTATTCGATCCCATTTGAACTGATTGATGATTTTCCAGCAGAGTTGGCGATTCCGACTTTACGCGACTATCTGGCGGTCAACTGGGTCAGGGTTAAGGGTGGCGTTTATACTTATATTGAAAAAATCCTGGAGCGATTTAAGGGTGAGATCGTGCTGAATGTTGAGATCGATCGAATTGTCCGAAGTCCTGATGGTGTCAAAATCATGCGCTCTACAGGTGAAATTCAGGAGTTCGATAAAGTGGTGTTCGCTACGCCCCCCGACCAAGTGATGGCGTTATTAGCCGACCCGACGGAGGCTGAAACTAAACGGTTTTCCGCCTGGAAAGCTAACTATGTGACGACCATAGTTCATCGAGATACCTCCATCTACGCCCGTCACGGCATTACCCAACCCTCAGAATTTGATTTTTTTCAAAAGCCAGATGGTCGCTGGGGTTATAACGGCTGTCTAAATCAGCTTTGTGGAATTACAACACCAGCGCATAATTTTTTATCGTTCCAACTAGAGGAGTTAATCGCACCAGATCGCATGATCCACACTGAGGAACACCATACCCCAATGTATACCATTGAATCTTTTCGATATCGGAATGAAGTGGTTGCCACTAACGGCGAAAATCACACCTATCATGCGGGAGCTTATCTGGGGGATGGCTTGCATGAAGGAGCGATCGCCTCTGCTTTTCGAGTCGCTCAACTGGTCGGTTCAGCCTTAGTTCTATCCCATTGATTAAATCGATCGTGAATAATAAATAAGGTGGACATTTGCCCACCTTATTAGTTATTTTAGTTTAGCTAAAGCCTAATTATTAGCGTCAAACTCACGAAAGGTATGATAAAATTCATTCTGTTCCTAGAGATGACATTTATCGGTAATATCTTTCATCATTTCCCAAGTGAACTTACGTTCTTTGATATATTCACCCCAGTTCGCTTTGACGATGGCGTGAGCTTGCCGTAGTCGGTAAGAAGGTACCAAGGCGCAAAAGCGATTGCTGCCATCCCTAGCGTCACTGCGACGATTGTTTTGATGACTTCACTCTTTAGCAAAAACTTCTTTTGGTAAAGATTGGACGATATGTTTGAGTTTGAGATTCGGGGACAGTACGGTGGCTGGATGACGTTGGCGAAGCCTCTTCTGTGGAGAATCGATCGATAATGTCATGTAGCGGTTTAGATCTCCAAGGAGTATGGCTAAAGCCCCGTTGCTGCTACTGCCGATCGGACACCGTATCGATAAAGTGGTGGAAATACTCCTATAGGTCGAGAACTACTAAAAATAAGAAATTAAAATTCATCGATCGAGTGATTTTTTATATAATTTTAATTAACTCGATCTAGGATAAGTTTCAAAAGATCGACCGCGACTTTTTTTGAACTGATAAATCGCCAATACATCAACCTCATAAGTTATTCATATTTTTAACCTAAAATGGAAAGTAATCGCTTTGCTCGATCGAACAATCATCCAAGTTTTACTAAAGAGTGAAGTCATCGACAACAATGTTGTATCGCCGCGTAACGGTCGATCGTCAGTTCGTAAATATCAGTAATTAAAGGAGTCATGATGAACATACTAATGGTACTGACCTCACACGACCAGCTTGGTAATACGGGCAAAAAAACGGGTTTCTGGCTCGAAGAATTTGCCGCTCCCTACTACACGTTTAAAGACGCAGGTGCGACGATTACGCTAGCTTCACCGCGTGGTGGGCAGCCACCGCTCGACCCTAAGAGCGATACCCCAGATGCTCAAACAAAGGACACGCAACGCTTCAAGGCAGATTCCGCCGCTCAAACTGCGCTTGCACACACACTCAAATTAAGCGAGGTTGCTGCTGGTGATTTCGATGCAGTGTTTTACCCTGGCGGACATGGCCCATTGTGGGACTTGGCTGAAGATCCAGTCTCGATCGCCCTCATCGAAGCCACGCTAGCAGCGGGTAAACCAGTTGCCTTAGTTTGTCATGCTCCAGGCGTACTCCGTGATGTAAAGACTCTTGACGGCTCTCCCATCGTCCAAGGTAAGGCAGTCACAGGCTTTACCAATACCGAGGAGCAGGCAGCCGGATTGACCGAAATCGTTCCGTTCCTAGTCGAGGATATGCTCGTGCAAAATGGTGGGCATTATTCCAAAGTAGCCGACTGGCAGCCCTATGTCCTCAAAGATGGTCTGCTGATTACCGGACAAAACCCCGCATCTTCTAAGCCAGCCGCCAAGGAACTACTCGAACAGCTCAGTTTGCTTACCACCGTTAAATAATCTTCAGATCCTAATTTATAAGGATAACTTGTCAATCAACCTTCGGGATGAAAATGTAAGTGATGGTGCGGACTTTGGGGAGTTAGAGTGGGTGAATGTGCGTGTGAATGTTGTTCCTCATCGTGAAGATGCTCGTGTTCGTGCCACAGTCCACCTTGTAGATCGGTGAGTTTCCAAGGCTTGAAAGCTAGATACACAAGGACTAATAATCCAGCACCGATTAAGCTAGTGTAGAAAAAATTATGCGTTGGCGAATTGCTACCCATCCAACCCGCTAGTGGATAAGCTAATGCCCACCATAGATGACTCCAGGCAAAATGGGCACCGTAAACTCGTCCCTGCACTTCAACTGCAACTCGATCGGCTATTAACGTCTGAGTGGGCACATTTACCAGCGTTTGTCCGATACCCGCGATCGCCCACAGTACCAGTAATCCGCCCAGATTCACGAGATTTGCAGGTAACAAAGCCAACGTAATCAGCACGGCTCCGATACTCGTCAATAAGATGGGGCTAACTTTCTGCTGGAAATTACCCAACCCAATCGACGCTACTGTTGCCCCGATCCCAAATGCCGCCATTACCCAGCCATATTCAATCTTGCCAAAATGGAGTACGCCTTGAACATAACCGACTGTATTCACGAGAATTTCTGCCCCCGCGATCGCGGCAACTAATTGAAGTATCAGTGCATAACGAATCGGCGGATCGGCGAACAGACAAACCGTACCCAGCCGAATATCTTCTAGAGTTCTGTTAACGGTTCTAGCTGTCTTTTGGTGCTGATTCACCATCAGTTGTCCAGGTAGCGTCACGATGAGGATAGTGGCAATTAAAAAGGTGATGCCATCGAGAAAAAACACTTGTCTGGTACCCACAAATGCTGCGATACTACCAGCTAAACCAGGGCCTAATACGCCTAAAAGCTGATAGGTGGCACTAGATAACGCGATCGCCCCAGATCGTTCTGCTTCCGTCGTTACCAGTGGAATAGTGGCAGTGTAAGTCGGCGCAAAGAACGCATAAAACACATTGAGCGACAGCACGATCGCATAAATTTGCCAGATCTGAGTGACAAACGGCAACAGACAGATAATAACCATTCGTGCCAAGTGAGTTGTTACCATTAATCGTTTGCGATCGACCCGATCTGCAACTGCCCCAGCCAGGGGAGACAGCACCACAAACGCCGTCACCCGCAAGGTGAGTGCCCCAGCTAAAACCGTTCCCGCCTGTTCTCCGGCTAACTCAAACGCCAACAATGCCAACCCTACCCAAGTCAGCGAGTCTCCTACAAGATTGATAGTCTGAGCCAGATACAGTCTGGCAAAGAGCGGATTCTTCAATCCTTGCAGCCATTGAGGAAGTTGTTTCATCTGTTTTTAGTTGTTGATTTTTTAGAACAATTCTGGAAGAAATCTAGGATGACACCGCAACTTTTTTTCGTTAGCGGACTCGGACAGAGTGTAGTCGAAGTAGAGAGTTAGCGACACCTTAACGGTTGTACGCGATTACTCAATCTATAACTCGATCGAGTTGCACAACTGGTGGCAATCCTCCGTCGTGTCAAATGCCAAATAACTTATGCTAAATTCATCAGAAAAGTTAGCGGGTTTAATCGGATTTCAAACAAATAGCTATCAAAGCTTCGATCTATCTAGATCGAAGCTTTAAATGTTGCTCAAATTATTCAACTATTTTCGTTCGTTCTCAACCTAACCATAGAATTATTAGTAAAAACAATCGACCTGTGATTATTTGATTCTCCACAGGAGAGGCTACGCCAACGATTATTCTCACTAAGGAATGAGAACTAACTATTTTTGGATAATCTCGGTATATTCACCTTTAGTTTTCAGCGTAATAGTCACTGGACTGCTTGTCCGATTGCGCCAAAACCAGCCGTGGGAGCCATCAAATGCAGCGACAAGTTCCCCTGTTTTATTTTGCTCTGCGCCTTTGCTATATTTGTGGTAATCGATCTTGAGTTTTTTAGAATCGGCATGGACATCATAATTGACTTTGCCGCCACTGCTAACCCAAGTGTATTGGACTTTATTGCCTTTACTCATATCTAGCTTGACTTCTTTTCCTTCATTGGGAGCCAATGTAACCTGTGTTTCATGACTTAACATACCTGCTGCTAGCTGCGTCGGTGCTGGTGCCGCAATCGCATTGGCTTCACCCTGTTTGGGCTTGGTATCGATAACAGAATTATCAGGTTGTGCTATAGCTTCTTGCTGGGCTGGTTTAGCCTCAGTTTGTTGTTGAGCCTCTTCCTTTGCCAGTGAGACTCTAATCTCACCCATTTTCTTCAAGCCAATGATATTACCGATGCCAGTGGGATCGATGCCGTATTCAGCGGGCATGACGACGGTTACAAGTAATACTGCTGCTGTCGCTGCGGCAATCGCCGTCGATTTAATCAGCTTGGCTGTTGATGGTAACTCTCTATCGGTAGGTATATTAGTATTTTCCACGATCGTTATGTGCTTTAGTTTAGTTTTAAGATGCGAAATAACCAGTCATCTGGTATCCCATCAGCAGGAATCCCAGCATCATCAACAAGACATTGGCGTTGTAGGCATGGCGGAGAAAACTCTTCGATTTGCGCCAATAAGAGATGGCAATTAAAATTACCCCCAGTGCTAAAAGCTGCCCGACCTCAACGCCGATATTAAAGAAGATCAGATTGAATAATAATCCATCGGAAGGTAGGTCGTATTCGAGAATTTTGGTCGCCAAGCCAAAACCATGAAACAATCCAAAGACCAGCGTCGCCACTTTCGGATTTGGTTGAAAACCAAACCACCGCTGGAAGGCACCCATGTTATCCAGGGCTTTATAAACAATTGAAAACCCAATAATGGTATCGATAATATAGGCATTGATGCCGATTTTGAACAATACGCCAGAGAGCAGGGTAATTACATGCCCCACGGCAAACAAGGTGACGTACTTGGCGACATCTTCGCGCCGATATAGATAAAAGATTACCCCAAATAAAAATAACAGATGATCGTAGCCCGTCATCATGTGTTTGGCACCCAGATAGATAAAGGGGATGGGCAGCACGCCCGTACTTTCCTGGATGTAGCCCTTATCGCCAGAAGTTACACCGTGGGCGATCGCTTCGGGACTAAGGCCCAAAATTGTTGCTAAAATCATTGCCAAGCCCATTAAGGCAAGGAAATATTTCTTGTGCTTGAATAGTTGAATAAGTTTAATCATTAAGTTTGTCTGCACCTCCTACATAGCGATTCCGTTGAGAGTCGTCTAATTTTCGATCGCAAGGCGAAATCGAACAAGCATTTCCAAATAGTTTGCCAGAGTAGGGATGAAATCGAGGTGAAATGCGAACTGTTTTGGTACGATTGCCTATGGTACGCTACGGGAACGATCTTGTGGTTGATTTACCGATCGATCCTCTGTCCTGCTGAAGCGGCAGAAGCTATGCGAACAGGGAAAGGTAATTAATAATTATTGAGCTAGAGATCGATGCGAATTTTGCTGGTGGAAGATGAAACAGATTTAGGCATGGCGATCGAGCGGGTCTTGGTAAGTGAAAAATATGTGGTAGATTGGGTGACTGATGGCGCACGGGCATGGCATTGTCTCGAAAGTCAGTGGACAGACTACACTGTGGCGATCTTCGACTGGCTGCTACCCAAACTATCTGGACTGGAGTTATGTCAGCGGCTGCGGTTGCGTCAAAACCCCTTACCCGTGTTGATGCTAACTGCCTTGGGTCAGCCGGAACACCGCATAGCAGGGCTGGATGCTGGTGCTGATGATTATTTGGTCAAACCGTTTGTGATGGAAGAGCTGCTAGCACGGCTGCGGGCACTGCAACGCCGATCGCCCCATATTCAACCGCAACCGCTGACGGTGGGGTCATTTACCCTAGATTATGCCAACAATGCCCTATGTGTTGGACTCACCCCACCGCTGCAAACGATTCCGTTAACCATCAAGGAATTTCAAATCCTGACATATCTGATGCAAAATCCCGATCGAATCGTCGCTGGGAGCAAGATTCGGCATCAACTCTGGGATCTCAATGAAGAGCCAATTAGTAATGTTGTCGCCGCGCAAATGCGGTTGTTACGGCGGAAGCTAGCCGCCTATGATTGCCATTGCCCGATCGAGACGATTCCCAGTCAAGGCTATCGATTTAACACTCAGCCATGAATACTTATCAATTATTTCGCCGCAGTCGGATGCGGTTAGCACTTTCCTATGCAGGGGTAATGGCGGTGATTCTGAGTCTAGCTGGATTTAGTATGTATCGGTTTCTGATCCAGTCTAACTGGGCGGCGATCGAACGGGAAATGGAGTCGATCGCGGGTACATTACATGACAGTCTAAAGCCGATGTTGCCCTCATCCGAAAATCCCACGGCTATTTTACAGCGGATTTTACCCGAACTTTGTGTAACCAAGCAGCCTTGCAATGTCAGCCCCACCTTAATTGGGCGACATACAACCGGAATTAGCGATCGCAACACCTACTATATTCGCCTGTTCGATCGTCAAGGTCAGATCCTCGCCTTTTCACCCAGTAAAATCAGCGCAGAACTACCGCAAAGTCTCACCACCGCTCCGTGGCAAACCTTCAAAAGTGCCAAGGGCATTCGCTATCATCAGTTCACGATCGTCTTACACACTCACGATCTCCAACATCAACACGTTGGCGCAGCCTATTCTCGGAACGAGACACTTCGTGAACGGTACAATAATCTACATAACACTCAACCCGCTTGGGGTTACTTACAAATCGGGCGGACATTAGCAGCCTTTGATGCCCAAGAACAGCAGCTTAAACTAATTTTGGCGATCGGCTTTCCGATTGCGTTAGTGTCAATTGCCGTCTCTAGTTGGTGGCTCTCAAAATTGGCAATGCAGCCGATTTATCAGTCTTATCAGCAGCAACAACAGTTTACGGCTGATGTTGCCCACGAACTGAGATCGCCCTTAGCCAGTCTCTTGGCAACGGTGGAAGCGATCCTCCGCCTACCGCCATCTCAGCAACAGGATATCCCGATCATGCTCCATCCCGTCGAGCGACAGGGTAGACGACTGAGCCATTTGATTACCGATTTACTATTTTTGACCAATTTGGAACAAAACTCATTCACAAAACCGTTTCAGCCCTGTTGTCTCAACGATGTAGTCAGCGATTTGACTGAAGAATTTTCAGAATTGGCGACGGCGGCTGACATTCACTTAACCAGCCAAATGCCGAAGGTTGATATCTATGCGATGGGTGATGAATCACAGCTTTATCGTCTCGTCTCCAATTCGATCGCCAATGCCATTCAGTACACTCCAGCGGGCGGGGCTGTGAATGTCAGCTTAACATTGACAGATCGGACGGCATCGATCGCGATCGCAGACACCGGAATTGGGATTGCATCTAGCGAACAAACCCGAATTTTCGAGCGGTTTTACCGAGTCGATAGCGATCGGGCGCGTAAAACTGGCGGCACGGGTTTAGGATTGGCAATCGTCCAAGCGATCGTCCAACGTCATCAGGGACAAATTACCGTCAAGAGCGAACTTGGCAGCGGCAGTTTATTCACCATCCGTTTACCAGTCGGGACAAATGCACAAAAATAAGGGGTTTAAATCCCCATCCTCAAACCCCAATTATTAATATTGCTACGTTCGATCGCAAGTTAGAGAACTGTATTCTTTGGAGGTAGATAGCTTGAATCTTGTCGGAGGATCTGCCATGCCGATCTAATCAGCGACAGCGCACTCAAGCTAATTATTAGCACCACCAGTAAGCTAGCCGCTGCATCCGCCCACAGCCAGTCGAACCAATATATTCCGCCAGCAGCCACCAGCGCACTCAGCGCACCCGTAGCATCTGCAACTCCATGTAAGAAAACGCCCCGCAGGTTCAAATCTTGGTCGCGATATCGATATAGTAAGTAGACCACAAAAGCGTTCGCAGCTAGGCTTAATCCGGCTACCAGCAACACTGGTAAAGAAGCTACCGATTCGTTCGCTTGGAGATGCTTCACCGCTTCCTGGGCAATTAGGATGGCGATCGCACCCAAGCTAATTCCATTAATTAACCCAATCCACGCCTTCAACCGCTGCTCGGTTTGAGTAGTCTGCTCTAATGGCTGACGTTGTACCACCCACGCAGCGATAAAAGTTAATCCCAGTGTCAGTAGATCTGCAAATAAATGTCCCGCTCCAGCTAATAGCGATAGACTATGACTCCAGATCGCTGTTCCCAATTCGATCGAGAACAATGCGATCCGCAACCCTAAAATAACCCATAGTAAAGATGTTTTAGGCTGAATACAATCGATGTCTAGCTGATTCAATATTTTATTACTCACTTCAGCTTGACAACTAGAACGCCTTGATATTTAGTGCTCATCTTGAGCTACAACATTTTTAAAATTAGTTGCACCTCGATAGCCAGACAACTCAGCCAACTTAGCTAGTGGTTGATTGCCAGTGAAAGATTTATCACCAATTTTCCAATGTGGATAGCCTTGAATTTTCTGCTCTATGCAAATATCAGTTTGACTTCTTTTATCAGGTTTAGTGCATTCAATATAAGGAATAGAACTAACTGCTTCCTTACCAAAAAGCTGTTTCTGACGGTGGCAATGATCGCATAAAAACGACCCATAGAATTTTGCACCTGTTCGATCGAGATGTTTAGCGAGTTCGATTTCGGCAGTACCAGCAGTGGTGGTGATTGCCATTCCTTGAGATCCAGCGGTAGCTATCGGTTTATTCACATTTGCATAAACCCCTAATGTCCCGACTAGAAAGATGATGGCAACAACGCCGCCGTTAAAAACTAGTTGCCCGATATCTTGCCACTCGCGACCGACGATCGATAAGATAAATAGCGTCGTGGCAAACAGGGCAGAAGCGACGCAATAAATACAAACAGCTTTAATTTCAAAAGCTAGTAAGTACATCAAATAGCCGCTGAAAACTAACATGGCAGTTGCAACCATAAATAGCAATAAACCCGTCCAACCTTCCAGTTTATTGCGAAGTTTCTTCTGCTCGGTCGAATTGATGAGTAGTGGCGCGATCGCTAAGACAATAACACTGGCATAGGCAAGAAAGCCAAATAACGGCAAGGGTAAGCCAAAAACTGTGGCATAAGGGCTAGAGAGAACGACATCACATCCTCCCGTCGGACAAGCGGCTTGATTTCCAGTTAGCTTGGTATAGGTTAGATAAGCAGTCACACTAGCCCCAATTGAGGCAATCCCTGCCATAATTGGACGTGACCAACGGTACATTACAGGAATCGATTTTTTACGCATAAGATTGGCTAATTTAGCTAATTAAAGTTAGGATAACTCTCCATTGGAGATACTAAGTCAACGACGATTATTTCATCACTCTAGTTGCATTAAAAATTGCCACTAACGCTACCCCAACATCAGCAAATACGGCTTCCCACATCGTGGCTAATCCCATTAAACCGAGTCCGATGAAAACAACCTTAATAGTTAGCGCAAAGATAATATTTTGCATGACGATCGCATGAGTCTTCTTACCCACCTGAATTGCTTCGGCAACCTTAGAGGGTGCATCTGTCATCAATACGACATCCGCAGTTTCAATTGCCGCATCCGAACCCAATCCACCCATTGCAATTCCCACATCGGCTCTAGCAATCACGGGTGCGTCATTAATTCCGTCCCCAACAAAGGCAACTTTACCTTTTTTGTGAAATTCTCCGAGCAGTTTTTCGATCGCCGCTACCTTGTCTTCTGGTAATAACTCTGCCGCAAAAGTATCGACACCCAAAGTTTTCGCGATTCGTTTTGCTACCGCTTGGGAATCCCCCGTCAGCATCATAATCCGCTCGACACCTGCGGCTTTGAGATCGCGAATTGCTTGCGCTGCATCTTCTTTAATTTCATCAGCAATAATGATGTAGCCAGCATAGATCCGATTGACTGCCAGATGCACGATAGTACCCTCGACATCACAGGTATCGTGAGTAATGTTTTCGCGGTGCATCAATCGATCGTTACCCGCCAATACTAACTTTCCTTCAATCGTTGCCTGAATCCCGTGAGCGGCAATTTCGGTATAATTTGAGATACTAGATTCATCAATGGGTCGATTGTAAGCTGTACGAATCGATTTGGCGATCGGATGATTAGAATTTGCTTCCGCCTCGGCTGCAATGCGTAACAAATCATCTTGCTTAAAACCATTGTACGGGACGATTTCAGTAACTTTAAATACACCCTTAGTCAGCGTCCCTGTCTTATCAAACGCGATCGCTTTAACTCCTGACAAAGTATCTAAGAAAGTCGATCCCTTGACCAAAATTCCCCGTTTAGCCGCTCCACCAATACCCCCAAAATAGCCGAGGGGAATACTAATTACCAATCCACAAGGACAGGAAATTACTAACAGTACCAAAGCGCGATATACCCATTCAGCGTGGGTTGCACCTGGAATTACCAGCGGTGGAATCAATGCCACTAATAGCGATGAAATCACCACAATCGGCGTATAACGACGGGCGAATTTAGTAATAAACTTCTCAGTTTCGGCTTTCTTAGCACTGGCATTTTCGACCAAATCGAGAATCCGCGAGATTGATGATTCCCCAAATAATTTAGTAACGGTGACAGTTAACACCCCAGTTTGGTTAATCGTTCCAGCCAATACAGTTTCACCCACATTCACCGTGCGCGGAACTGATTCGCCCGTTAATGCCGATGTATCAACTTGAGAGTTTCCTTCGACGATTTGACCATCGAGAGGCACCTTTTCCCCTGGCTTGATGATAATTATATCGCCTACTTTTATCCGTTCCGGTGAGACGACTTCAATTCCATTAGCCGTTTTGAGATTGGCAGCATCGGGACGAATTTCGAGTAGTGCCGAAATCGATCGCCGAGATTTACTGACGGCTAATTCCTGAAATAGTTCTCCGATTTTAAAGAATAACATTACGCCCACAGCTTCAGGTAGCTGTTTAATTGCGATCGCGCCAACAGTCGCGATCGTCATCAGGAAATTTTCATCAAATACTTGTCCGCGTAAAATATTTCGTCCCGCAGTAGTTAATACCGTCCAGCCACTCAACAAATAAGCCGGAATAAATACTAAATATGCTCCGATCGCAAAAGGTGTTGCGTTTAATTGTTTCTCAAAAACAGAACCCAATACAAACAGCGTAATTACGACCCCAACTAATAGACCTTCACGCTTTAAATTAAACTCTCCCCCACCATGATTATGCCCGTCGTCTTCGTTGCCATCATCATGACTGCTCTGTTTAGCTGGAGACTCAGACTTTTCTGCTTCGATCGTATATCCCAAAGCTGTCACTCGTTGCTTAATATCTGCTTCACTTACCCGTGCTGGATCGTAAGTAACAATTAACCGCCCAGTTACCACCACTACAGATATCTCAGCTACCCCTGCTAGCTTCTCTAGACTGCCTTCAATCTTCATCGCACAGCTCGTGCAGTCCATCCCCCCAACTTGCAGCCGTTGGGTTTTGAGTGCGGGTACTTGAGTCATATCTGTTGTGGCGAGTGTCGAACTAATACTTTTAATTATAGATCGAAATCACAATACCTGAAAGTATATTCAGATATATAATGATTCTCATTATTGCCGCTATAATTTAAACAGAGTCAATCATCTTCAACAAATACTTTTCATGACCGAGCAAGAATATTCAAGCGGACTCAGTAAAGGCGACACTTTGGCAGAGCTTCATGTGCATCGCGCTACGGGATCGATCGAAGATACTCAGGTACCCAGTTGTGACGAGCGATTGGTGCATTTAGATAATGTCCGTCAACTGCAACTAGACATTCTGCCAATGGATCAAGCTCAACGCAGGGCAGAACTATTTAATGTCTTGGCAGATCCCAATCGGTTGCGGTTGCTCTCAGCACTAGCCAAACAAGAATTGTGCGTCTGCGATCTAGCAGCGGGCTTAAAAATGGGTGAATCGGCGGTATCTCACCAGTTGCGAGTATTAAAATCGATGCGAATGGTCAATTATCGTAAGGAAGGGCGGAATGTCTACTATAGTTTGGCAAATAGTCAAGCGATCGACTTGTACAACTCGATCTCTGCACAGTTGTTTTCTTCACCCCTACTTTAAAATCTCAACTAACTTTTATCAGTTTAAATTATCATGGATTCAAAAACGCATTGGGAGACAGTTTACCAAACAAAAGCTGCTAATGAGGTAAGTTGGTATCGAGCGCACCTCGACAAGTCGCTAGCACTAATCGAACGTGCTGCCCCAGATCCTAATGCTAGGATAATTGATATTGGTGGTGGTGAAGCAACATTAGTTGATGACTTAATCGAGAGAGGATACCAGCACCTAAATGTTTTGGATATTTCGCAAGCAGCGATAGATACTACTAGACAACGATTGGGCACAGTAGCAGAGCGAATCAACTGGATAGTTGCCGATATTACAACAGCAGATCTACCATCGCAACAGTATAATGTTTGGCACGATCGAGCGGTATTTCATTTTCTCACCCTGCCAGCACAACGAGCAGCCTATGTTCGACAAGTTTTGGACGCAGTTAAGCCTGGTGGTCATGTAATTATTGCGACTTTTGGTTTAGATGGGCCAGAAAAGTGCAGTGGATTGGAAATTGTACGTTATGATTCGGAATCACTACAAGCAGAATTTGGCGAGCGATTCCAGTTATTAGAAACTGGTATGGAATTACATAAAACGCCATCTGATACGACTCAGCAATTTTTATATTGCCATTACTTAATTGCGATTCCTTGATAAAAATATCCGCCAATTTTAGGTGTGTTAGGGCTATAAAATTCCCGAACATCTAAATTATTAAACTGTTTAGCAATTAATAGGCGAATCGGGCGATCGAGATGACAGCCATCACCGATTACTTTCTGAATTGGAGTAATTCGATGTTGCCAAGTTTGGATATTTGGCTCATTGCTCAATCCGTGTTCGATAAATAGGAATTTACCACCTGGTTTCAGTACACGGTGAATTTCGGCGATCGCTGTTTCTACCTGTTTGATACTGCACAGCGTCCAAGTACTAACTACCGTATCGAATGTATCATCTGCCATCGGTAATTTTTCTCCATTTAGCACCCGATAATCTACCTCGATTGAACTAGCGGCTATCCGCTTTTGTGCGAGTTTATTCATGCCTGGATTGACATCAACAGTCGTAATTTTCTCCACTCGTTGGCGTAGCCTCTCTGTTCGCGGAGCGTCCCGAAGGGAAGGAGAATTTTGCGGATAATAAGCTAAATTCAAGCCAGTACCAAAACCAATTTCTAATACCGATCCTACGGCATCGGCGAGGACTATTCGTCGATAGTTGGCAAAATTCTCCCCAGACATCACTAGATCGATTAATGTGGGGAAAATCAGTCGGGAATAAATATTCATAAGAATAAAGAGTTTATTTAAAATAGTATCTAAGATAAGCAGCTTATTCTATTAAATTAATAATCACACCTAACTCTTATCTTTTATCAGCTAGGATTAAGCCATCCTGAGAATGTCTGGATTAATAACCAGCCATTCAACCCAACAATTATCGTTGCCACTGTACAAGCCAGCACCTTGAGCCAAGTAGGATTGACAAACTCACCCATCAACTGGCGATCGCTAGTGAACATAATCAGTGGAATAACGGCAAACGAAAGCTGTAAACTCAGAATCACCTGACTCAGAATCAGCAGATCGGTCGTACTACCTTCCCCAAAAAAGATGATTGTCACTAATGCTGGTACAATCGCCACTAGCCGAGTCAACAAGCGACGCAGCCAAGGTTTCACTCGCAGGTGAAGGAAACCCTCCATCACAATTTGCCCTGCCATCGTTGCTGTTAAAGTTGAATTTTGCCCAGAAGCTAATAATGCGATGGCAAAAATAGCACTGGCAGGGGCAACGCCCAACATCGGCGATAACAACTTGTAAGCATCCTGAATTTCCGCGACATCTTGTTTGCCCGAAAAGTGGAACACCGACGCTGCTAAAATCAAAATAGCAGCATTGATAAATAAAGCTAAAGATAAAGCAATCGTTGAATCGATCGTTCCAAATTTAATCGCTTCCCGCTTCTGTTCTGGGGTATCTTCCCAATTCCGAGTTTGGACGATCGATGAGTGTAGATATAGGTTGTGCGGCATCACTGTCGCTCCCAAAATCCCG
The DNA here is from genome assembly GCF_041737865.1 of Chamaesiphon sp. NCBI lineage: Bacteria > Bacillati > Cyanobacteriota > Cyanophyceae > Gomontiellales > Chamaesiphonaceae > Chamaesiphon > Chamaesiphon sp. The sequence continues at coordinate 13,146 of NZ_JBGSQZ010000144.1, read as the reverse complement.
ATTGCAATATATAGTGCCTCTGGATTTCTAACTACTTCTACTTGTGGAATAAAACCGCCAAGCACACCGCCTAAATCTGGCTTGGCAAAGATTAATTCAGCAATAAAACAAGCCCCAACAACACCGATAATGGTAATTACTAATGCTTCAATATAACGGAATCCCTTATTTTGAAGAAATAGGATCGCAAACACATCTAATGCCGTAATGCACACGCCTACGGCTAATGGAATATTAAACAATAATTGTAGCGCGATCGCGCTGCCGACTAATTCGGCTAAGTCACAAGCTGAAATGGCAATTTCACACAATACCCACAGACAAAAACTGACAGGCTTACTAAAATTGTCTCGACATGCTTGCGCTAAATCTCGTCCAGTTGCCACCCCCAATTTGACACAAAGTGCCTGTAACAAAATTGCCATCAAATTTGATAACAAAATGATGCTCAACAGACTGTAGCCGAATTTAGCACCGCCAGCTAGATCGGTTGCCCAGTTACCTGGATCCATATATCCGACCGAAACTAGGTATCCTGGCCCCGCATAAGCCAACATCTTTTTCCAGAAGCTGCCGTTAGTTGGGACGGTTACTGTCCGATGCACTTCTGGTAGCGAAGGAATTTTGTCGATCTGTGACATGGGCTAATTTTCATATTCTTCTCATAATCTTCAGATTAACACACATGCACCTCTAAATTTAAGAACAAGACAAAATTCATTGTCGTGTCCTTATTTTGCGCTAGAATGGGTGTTTGAGTAGCAAGTAAAGTCGCTCTCTGCCTTGCCTATGAGTTCCCTGCGAATTCCCGTATCCAAACCCATTTCAGTACTCAAATCACCTGAAGTCACTCGTTCTTCTTCAGACCTTCTTGCTGACTTCCTCCGACTAAAAATTTCTGCCAATACCAGGCGGAACTACAGCAAAGCGATTACCGATTTTTGTCGTCGCAACTATGACAGTGAAGTATCCACCGACCTTCTCACTCAATTCCTTTCCTTACATCAGCCAGAAGCCGTCTATCAAGTCCTCCAGTACCGACAACTGCTGATTGAAGCTAAATTAGCCCCCAGTACAATTAACATCCGGCTATCAGCCCTAAAATCTTTCGTAGACTATGCCCGTCAAGCGGAGCAGTGTAGTTTTAATCTCGCTGATGTTAGGTGCTTGAAAGTGGACAGTTATGGTGATACCACAGGGATTGAGGTAACTGGGTTTAAAGAGATGCTCCAAATTCCAGACCGCAGTACTGTCAAAGGGATCAGAGATTATGCAATTCTGCGGTTGCTCTGGGACAATGCCTTGCGCCGTAATGAAATCTGTAGCTTGGATGTGGGTGATTTCGACAAATCTGGGCGGTTATCGATTTTGGGGAAGGGGAAGATCCAAAAAAGCCAGATCGACCTATCGCCAGCAACGACAATCGCGATCTCACAATGGTTGACTGCCAGAGACAACTATCAAGCGTCCGCTCCTCTATTCACGAGCCTCGATCGGCGCAGCAAGGGGCATCGACTCGATGGGAGCACGATTTATCGCTTGGTGCGAGAGTTTAGCGAAGCAGCAGGGATCGATAAAATAGTCTCTCCCCATCGGATTAGGCACAGTGCCATCACAGCATACCTCGATGCCAGCGACGGTAATATTCGAGCCGCTCAATCCTTGAGTCGTCATGCCAACCTCAACACTCTCAACCGCTACGACGATAACCGCCATAAATATCAGGCGATTGCTACTAATACACTAGCCGATTTGGTCTGAATTTGGCGAAAATCTCCAAAAGCTAGCAACCGATTGAAATCCAATCCCAGCAACAACTATAACCTCAAGACGTTCCGCTAAAGAGCGTTAGCGGCCCGTCAAATTAACCCCCCAAATTCAAGTAGAATTTAGATAGCCGCCTCAGTTATGAATGCCCCCATTGGATGAACTAAATCCCCCTGCTACCACCTCAACCTCTTTCATCCCATCGGCAGCCCCATTTGTCCTCAATGCCGATGAATTACTGGCGGCGTTTACCAATTTCCTCACCTTCGATGTTGGCTCTGGCGGAGCTAGTGCCGAAACGATCCGTACTTACTGGTGTGAAGTCCGCTACTATCTACTCTGGTGCGAGACAAATCAGCTTCAACCCCTGACTGTCACCAGAGATCAGATTAAAATTTACCGCCATCATCTCGTTCAAAAAAAGTATAAACCTGCAACCATTTCCCTCAAACTAATCGCCATCAGTCGGATGTACGATGCGGCGATGGAATACAGACTGCTGACGATTAACCCCGTCTGGGGCGTTAAACCGCCCAAACAACGCAGCGATCCTGCCGAGCGGATTACCTATTTAACTACCGCAGAAGCACAAGCCTTGCTCCAGGCTCCTTTAGCTAAACCGACATCGCTCAAAACGTTGCGTGACCAACTCCTGCTAGGAGTTATGACTTTAGAAGGGGCAAGAACGATGGAAGTCCATCGGGCTGACATCAAGGATATCGTGCGCGGTTCAATGGGCGCAGGGATTACCGTAACTAGCAAACAGCAACAGCGGATTGTGCCTTTGACTCCCGACTTGGTGGATTTACTCGATCGTTATTTACTCGCCAGAAAGAAGGCGGCTTATAGTATTGCAGGCATTACGCCCCTGTTCATTAATCTTTACCATCGTCCGAAAAATTTAACGCCCTCGGCGGAAGATTATCGGCTATCGCGGCGAGGGGTGAGAAAGATTGTCGATGGTTATCTCAAAGCTCTCAACATCAAGCATGGGGAGGGACGGACTTTATCGGCGCACTCACTACGGCATACTGCGGCTACCTTGGCGATTCAGAGTGGTGCATCTTTACGGCAGGTGCAGGATTTACTGGGACATGCCGATCCTCGGACTACAGCGATTTACACCCATGTTGGCGATAGGTGGTTGAATAATCCGGCTTTAAATTTGGGGATTAAGCTTACTCCCGATTGATTTGTCTATTGCTGTTGGTTGTATCGCTGGCGGATAACTGGAGTAAAGATTTGAATCGCTTAACCCTCTAGTTGATTAAGTAGTTACTTTAGCTTTCTCTTCAAAAATTTTAATCGTTGGCTCCAAAATATTGTAGCCTTGCTCGTTAATACTCAATTTTCCACCAACTAACGCCATCCAATTTTCAAATTCGGCAGCATCGGTTTCGGCGGTGTGCCAATGCTTCCTTTTAATCGATGCGATATAGGTAATTTCCTCATCGTCGATTAGTTCGACTTTGAGTAGCTTATTCGGCATCGGTATGGCTCTGGGAAATTCGGTCGAGAACTTAACCGAAATCTCTCTTTTAACTACTTTTGCCTGAGCGACTTTTGTTTTGGTCTGTTTTATTTCTTCAGGTACATTTTCTTTCCACTCGAACACCTTAATTCCCGCTTCCAGAATATTGCACCCCTGCTCGGCGATCTGCAATTTTCCAGAAACGACTAGCACCCAAATTTCAAATGCTGCGACTTCGGTTTCGGCTTGGCGGTAACTCTTAGGACTGACTTTGGCTGTGTAAATTGTCCCATCCTCATCGATTAGTTTGATTTCGATCTTCTTATCTGGCGTGAATTTACCTTTAGGTAGTTCGCCACATTTAAGCTTGATTTCTTTGGCGAGGGCTTTAGCTTTGGGGATTTTTGGTTGGATTGCTTTGGCTTGAGTCATATCGAATTACCAGGTCGATAAAATTCCATTACTTGTCGAGGACTAGCTGTTGAGGATTTATAGCGATACCGATCTTCAGGCTGAACTTCTGCTCCCTGCGTGTTGTGGGAGTCGATTAGTTCCTCAATCTCGATTCTCCTTCTCCACGGTTTACCTGTAATTTACGTACTTAAATTATACCCCCCACTCTCTCCAGAATCGCAGATCGGTAATTTGTCTGATGAGTGGATTCGTAAGCGAAGCTCTTAGGGGGAAGCTTCCCAAGCAAAGCGAGCTTTCGGGGGGAATCTTCCCCCCGAAACGTCGCGCAACTTTGTGGGGGAAGCTTCCCCCACAAAGCTTGCGCCCGAAAACGCCTTTGTCACCACATTTGGTTTAATCGCTCAAATATCTGTGGATACTTACTCTCAACCATGCTCATAGCAATTCTAGCAACAGTCGGATTAATCACTGCTAAATACTCTTTCAACGTATTTTCTAACTCCGACATCTCCATTTGACCGATTTCGAGCAGGGTCTGTGCTACAGATCGGAGATTTTCCAGGGTAAATTCTGGCGATCCACGTTGGTCTTCTGGCAGGTTAATAATATTAATACTGGCAAAATTATCAACGTGGATCTCGACGGTTAGTTGTTGTGGAATCGAGCTTTGCGGATTCTGCCAAGCTTCCACTCGCTCATGTTGATAGATTGCTAGCTGCTCTAAGCGTTTTGTAACGCATTCATAAATGTGTTTCACTTCGACGGGTTGAGTGCCAGGATAAACTTGACTGAGTTGAATTGCGTCAGATATCGGATTGTGATTACCGCTAAAGGTGTACATCCGCGTGACGATCTTTTTACCTTGGGAATTAACTGTCCGGTAACGGCGGCTAATTGCCGATAATCCTAGATAACGAGCAGCACCAGCAACAAGCCGCATTCGTCCCGAACCATCGTGCATTCCCAGTGCTTCCATTGCTGTGCCCAAATCTTGAATCGTTTTGTTGTCGCTCAGAAACTCTCCACCTGGGAGTTTCCCTAATTGCTCGATTAGTTCAGGGGTGAGTAATTCGTACTTAGGCGCACCCTTAAAAGCCAGAATCGAATTTGCCACAGCATCTAATTTGAACTCGTCATCTTTTAGCTTGACCAGTTTAAGTCCAAATTTCTTGAGAATGCGCCGGAATAACTTAAACGGATCGTGTGGTTGGTTGGGATTGACGTTGATTTTTAAACAGGACTGATAAAGTTTAGAATCAGCAACCTGCTGGGTAATTGCGGCAATCTGCTGTCCGTCGAACTCCCCCTCCATGAGGTCGTGCAAGCCCAATTCCCGCCCGATCCTTACCAACGGCAATGAAGAACGATTTAGTTGGTCTGGGAGCCAGACAGAACCAGTCTCAGCGACAGGTAGCCAAGCAGCTAAATGGTTGATTTCGGCATATTCGGGATGGAGGAGGTAATGATAGGTTTCGAGCTGTCTAATCAAGGCTGGATGGTTGTACTTAACCATCTGAATCATTTCGGCTGAATAACTCAGCGTCTGGGTAATTCCTGGTAACTGTTGTTGGGTGAGGTAATATTTATTCGCCAATACCCGATCTAATTCACTCGCACTGGGATTATTTCTAATTTCTTCGTATGTAAGTCTGTCGATATCCGGTGCCTCGTAAATCCGCCGCGACTGCACTACTCGTCGTTCGACTTCGACTCTACCCATCAAATCGTCGGTATCGTCACAACCATCGACATCTTCAGGATCGATTGTGACTGTATAACCATCTACTACCATTGCTTCGACGAACAGTTCGCGCAGGTGCTTCATCTCCTCATTGAGATTAGCTTTATATTGGTGAGCCAGTTTGAGCCAAATATCTTCCTTATTGGCATAGCTAGTGAGGATCTTCATCGCCTCATCTGCTGCACCTTTATCCAGCAGCATAAACACTAGATCCATATCTTCATGGACTTGACGATCGAATTCATCTTTCACCCACTTCGTAAATGAGCTAGAGTTACCATCACCGATGCGTCCTTGTCTTTCACAGTAAATCACGCGGGGTGCGCTGAAGTCTCGATATCTACCCAGGAATTGCAAGCCAGACAGAATCCCTAAATTGCCCAGGTGGAAATGGTAATGAGTGGTGAAATATCCAGGTAAATCGATACTGATACCGCTCTCAGCCGTGGGAGAGAGAATGACAATTTGGGGGCGATGTTGCTCTAAATAAGCTTTAGGATTGCGGAAAAATAGCCCGACGGTATCATCGCGATCGGTAGTACCATCGATTCGACAAATATTAGCTTCGGGAATGCCGATGCGGATCAACGATTTTTCGAGATTCTCACAGTGCTTTTGAGTAGTGGCGGTAACTAACAGGTTCGCTCCAGCTAGGGCATCATCGAGAATAGCGCGGGTGACGGTGGATTTTTGATTTACCATCCGCACGTTCATCTGGTTGCGGTAGGTATTCTCAAGCTTATGGACGAAATCGAACTGCCGCAATTTCCGCAGGAAATCCAGCTCGATATCGCTGAGATAAGCATCAAGGGCGACGACTCCGTAACAATTCTTAACTAGCTCCTCGATATGTGCCAGTCTAATCTGGCGCGAATCCGTACCATCCTTACGCCGTCCGGCTGTGAGCTTACTGGTGAGCATATCGCTCAAGTTGGAAACGCATTCGTCGAGGATGACAATCTTGTTCCCCATCTGAGCGGGATCGATCAGTCCGGCTGAATGGTGACAGATAGCTTTGTGATAGTCAGAGTTGAGAAATACTTTATCTTCATCACCAACGTGATAGAGATCGGGAATGCGATCGCAAGTTTGCCTGAGTAGATTATTTCGATACCCAATGAAAATCAGTTCTAAGCCCTGTTCTCTCGCCCAAGCACCTAAAGCCTTGAGAACTTCAGTTTTGCCCGTTCCTAGTGCAGATTTGATACCAACGAGAGTGCTGGGCGGGTACCCCGCCATGCTGTTTTCTAGCCCTGTTTCTGGTATCTCCCACTGAAGGAAGCGATTGCACTGGGTTTTGTTGGGGGTAAAGTGTTTAGATTTTTGATAGAGTTTCCGCGCTAGGGAAACGATTGGAGGGAGTCGTGGTGGTAACTCTGCACCGGATAAAAGTTCTAGTTCGTCTAAGCTGATTTTGCGGGTAAGGCTTAAATCCTCCAACTCATCGATATCTTGTCCCGACCACATCAAACGGGGTTTGTAGCCCCATTCCAGTAATTGGTGGTAGAGATTTAGCCAACGGCGGATGACTTGGGGTTTGTGAATATCCTCACCATCGAGGTAGAGATCGATATAGTTGGCTCTCCACCGTTCTAGAGCATCTTTTAACTGTTCGGGAGCGGATAAGAATTGTCCCCCAGCCGCACCGATCGTCTGTTGCCCCATTTCGATCGCAGCTAGGTTGGGTTTAGCTCCAGTTCCTTCTGCTAAACCGATTGACTTTAATACTGGTTGGACTCCTAGCAGTTGGGGGTAGGAGAAGGTGAGGGGAATTTCACCGTTGGGGAGGTTGGGTACAGGGCCATTTTCTCGGCTTTTTTCCCAGGTACTCGATAGCCAGCGATAACGGGATTTTGACTGTTCGCGATTCCGAATTTGGAAAGCGACGATTTCACCTGTGATGGTGTAGATGGGAATCAGAATCCCACCAATGAAGCCATTATTTAATCTGTTGCCCTGAATATTGACACCAGGAAAGCGAGGATTGACGGGTTCTTTGAGTCTTTGGAACTTCTCGACGCTTTTGAAGCCGATTTCTTCGATCTGTTGTCGGGTGAAGCCTCGTCTAATTAGATCTTTTCGATCGATCTCGTATAAAGATAGTTGCGCTAAGATTGCCCGCGCTGCAATGTCTCGCTCCAGAGTGGGTAATGATTCAGCTCTACGTTGATTTTCAGCGGAGAGTAATGCTTGCTGCTTGAGTTTTTGGTTTTTGACCCATTCTGCTCTTTCTGCTGGGGTCGCTTGACGGTCTTCGCCGCGATGCTCGTTCCAATCGACGAGGGGGATATATACGCCCCATTGTCCGTCGCGGGTATCGTTGAAATAATGATAGTCGGGGTTGCCATATCCACCCGCCCCAGTCATGCACAGGGTTTTGATGGTGGGGGTAATTTTACCGTTTTTGGCTGAAAGCTCGTAATTTTGCCATTTGCACTTTCCTGAAGAGCTAGCGCAGACTGGGCAGGTGTTACCTAAACCTCTATAGGCGTTGAATTTGGAATGGTTGACTAGATTGGCAAAATATCTCACTTTCGACTCCTGGGGTGGGAGTCACTAGTCGAAAGGCTGGGCTGTGCTTTAGTTCTTTATCCTTCTCCTTCAATCCAAACTGAGCGGGGGTGTCATTATTCCCATTTTTTGGGGTATAATAACGGTACTTGCGTGGGCCACAACAAGTTTAGTTACGCTTTGTCGATGGATTGAAGGTGAAGGTTTAAACGAAATAAGTTTAACCAGAACAATTCTCCAATGACTTTTAAATCCGGTCGTTTGACCTCACCAAACCCTCTGTTGCATTTATGTGACGGAGGGTTTGTTGGTGTTACAGGTCGATTCGCACGGGAATACTACTAGAATATTATTATGCCCGAATGCGTCGCTTCAATCGATGTTTTTTCGTGAATTATAAAAGATTTCTTGCTTTGAGTATTTAATGATGTGTTAGTGACCCGTACCGGATGTAATCGATTATACCTAGCTATTCTTCCCCAACGTGCCAAAAACATCAAAGTGTGTAATTCAAACTATTTGTTGTTGCAAATGAGCGCGAAATCTATACCTGTCGATCGATCTAGCTCGAACAGTTCCGTTGAAACTTAAAAGCAGCGTTTGAATTTTGGATCTTTTTATCAGCCAAACAACTCAAGTCGTTAGTCGATCGCGCTCTGCATACTAGGAAGGTTAGATGTAGGGTTACGAGCGATGACTGACGATGACATGACTGGAGATAGTTGGGATGAAGATGAAGAGGAACTGGAAACTCCCCAAATGGTTGGTAGTGCGATCGCACGTAGCCTCTACCGCGATCCTACTCTAGCCGAAGCGATCGGACGCGAACAACTGGGGCTGACTCAAATGGTGACTAGATATCAACAATCGAGTGACGATCCGGTCTATGAAATTCTGGAGATGACCAGAAATATTACTACAGTTGTCGGACAGGTTTATACAAATATCCCGATCTTAGTCTCCGATGCGATGAGTGAAAGTGCGGCAAACATTGAGAGTCGCGTGATTCTAGCTGTACGGCAAAGTAGTAGACCGATCGATCTGGAGCCATTAACTGCTCGATTAACAGCGGTGAGTGAGGTAACAGCCAAAAATACCAGCACCCAGCTTGAAGCTCAAACAGCCGTCCTCCAGCGCATCGCTCTCAAACCGCAAAAAATCCCCTATATTTTCTATGCCAGTGTAGGTGTCGTTGGAATAGCGAGTCTGCTGGCTTCTGCTTTCACCTGGAAGACAGTCAACGAGCGGATGGCATTGGTGCAGTGGGTAGTTACTCCCGATGGGCAATTAGCTAAAGCGATCGTGGTGGCGAATAAGGGTCGGTTAGACCAAAATTGTAGAAATACTACCCGCAAACTCGACAGTAAAGTGAAGATTAACGGAATCGATCGCGATAAAATTTGCTTTGTAGCGATCCCCTAGTTGTTGAATTAAACTGTAATAATCGACCGGACAATCTACTCGTGGATTGCCCCAAATTCGGTTAAGGTCAGGTTTTATGGATGTTTTGTTAATGTTTTTAGCAAATTTGCATCGATCGTCATAAGTTAAGCAATTTGGCGAATCCGAGATCGAGATCTGTTGAGTTAACTTTGGGGCAAAGCAACTTTAAGTCCACGAGACTATGACCATGACAAAATTTAGATCCCAAGACCGCCACAGACCAGAACTAGAAATGGGGATCTTCGATAAAGTTTATAATTCTTTCTCTGTTGATTTTTGGTTGATCGCTGCCAACTTAGTCGTAGTTGCGAATTGGTTTATGCACCCTCAGAGTTTAGGCGCAATCTCATTACTCGCTGTAGGTTTAGGATTAGTTATTTTTGCAGTAATTATTACCGACCGTCGAGCGCAACAATTACTACGTCAATTTAAACGTGATTATCGGACTAGTGGTTTGTTAACTTTGATTCTAGGTTTAGTAGTTGCCTTAACGGTATTCAACTATGCCACCGATCCCAGTCATGCTTTAATTTTGACTACTGGTGGGCAAACTGGGCTGAAAAAACTTCTTGGTGGTGGAACTGCTGCTGTTGGTACAGTTATCGACAGTATTTTCCTGGTTTTCAAAGCCCTATTTTTCATCAGTTTTATGTGGGCTTTGTATAAAGCCTATGAAAAATACACCGACCAAGCAGATTTAGGCGATGTCATTAAAACACCACTAATTTTATTGCTCGTCATTGGACTAATTGATGGAGCCGCAACGGTATTTCTGGGTGCATAAGAGGTTACAGAAGGGGGAAGTAATCAGGAATAAGTAATCAGGAATAAGTTGGGAAATGGAGCAAGTCTTAGTCTTGGATCGGAAATAGATCGTAGTGTTACTCCAAACTTCCTGACTTAGAGCGAAATCAAACCTTATTACTTATTCCTTCTTACTTATTACTTAATTCCATGTCAATTCGCGTCAACCGAGTCCTCTCTAAAAAACAAAACATAGCCGGAATACCAGCAGATATATTTCTGCCCATTGTTGCCTTCGATACCGTGGCAATGGTTTTCCTCTGCTTGTGTTTCGGACTACCAGTAATTCCGCTCGCGATCTTCTGCCTAACTATCAATATCGTCTGGGCAATCCTGGTCGCTAAAGGTGTGTGGCGATTTCTGGGCACCTTCTATCATCCTCCGCGTTACTATCGCCGAAACATCCGCTACAACCCGTTTCTCCAAGAGTTATTAGACCATGACAGTCGCCCAAGTCAAAAAAGTAAAGCCCAGAAAAGACGAACTCGTCCCTGGGCGCGGCAAAGAGCAAGTCGTCCCGCTCGAAGACGCATTTAATCTAGTCTGTCACGTTCAATTTGCCGCCGAGGGGCGGGAGTTTGGGGCGTACTTGTTGCGCTGGAAGGAAAATAAATATAGATTGGTGTTTGGGTTCGATTGCGATGGGATTCACCCAAATTTGCCCGATGTCCAGATGGAGTCGGTTTACGACCAAATCTCGAATGGATTTAAGGATCTCCCTGAGAACGAACTTTTGACCATTCACATGCGCTCGTTTGTGGACGATACAGATCGCACCACTTATTTGGCTGGATTAGTTTCCAAAACAGCTAATCCCGTCCTCAAATATTTAGCGACTAGCGATCTCCGCCGAACGGAGATTTTGAGCAAGAAGAAATTACGCAAAGGTAAGACACTGAGAATGTTTGCTACCTTCACCTGGGATGCAGATGCAGACGTTCAGGACGATAAAGTTGAGAAATTGACGAAAGGATTTCTCAAAGCTCTGGGTAATTTTTCTGGTGCGGAGAAGATTAAGAAGAGTCAAGAGTTTTTCGCTTTCCTCGAAGCGGGATTTAATGCTTTCCTGCTCTGGGAACAGATTTTTACGAATAAGATGGGACTAACAGTTCGGGCATTATCAGCCGAACAGTTATGGGGAGATTTATGGCATCGCTACAACTCCATTCCCTGTATTCCCGTGCCACAGAAATTAATCTTCGACCGCGAATCGATTAAAGAAGAAATTAATAGCGACATTCACGCTCTCTCCCTGCTGATGTATCGCGAACAGAGCGTCCCCACGGCGGATTATCGCTGGATGCGGCTCAAACAGAAATTCATCGGCTTACTGGCACTATTAGACCAGCCCGACTCATGGGAAACCGAGCGGGATGCGATTAATTTTTATTGGAATAAACTCAGTGAGGACTTAGTTTCGGATATTTCCATCGTCACTCAGTTGAGTAAAGTCAGTCAGACTGAGATGCGCCAACGGTTGACCGATCTTACCAAAGAGCAAATCTTTAAGGCAGGGAAAGCATCCGAGGAAGGCGATATTAATGTCGGTGCCGCAATGGATCTCGATGAGGCTCTAGAAGCTCGTGCCTATCTCCACATGGGGCATGTTGCCCTATCTTCTGCTACGGTTTTTATGGTCGAACGGGATACCGTCGATGAACTAGATCGAGCTTGTAATTATTTAGAGAGCTTATTTCTATACCCTGCCAACCTACATCGGGAAAATACCTACCTGTGGCGGACTTGGGCGCAAACTCAACCGATTTGTCGGACGAAGTTGCTCAGTCATCCCTATAACCGTGTGGGTAAGGTATTCAGCAGTTATGTGTTGGGCACAGTTCCCTTAGCTCAAGTGCGGACAATCGATCGATCTGGGGTAGAATTTCTGTCTGATGATGGGGGTGTACCGATTTATTTAGATCTGGTTAAAAAGCACCACAATATCGTATTTTTCGCCACCACTAGAACTGGTAAATCCGTTACGCTTACTGCCTTTGTCAATAATTTCTTAATGAATAATGTGCCTGTGAGCATTATCGATTATCCGCCTACCGACGATGCCTCTACATTCAAGGACTACTCGAAACTGCTAGGGGGAGCCTACTTCGACGTTGGTTCGGAAGCTGCCAATATTTTTGAACTGCCGAATATCGAGTATCTGAGTCACGAGCAACAATTAGAACGGCGGAAGGACTACGAAGATTTTCTGCTCGAAATCCTGCTGGCAATGGTGATGGGGGCAGTCGTCCAGAATACTAATGTCAACGTTGACATCGTGCGATCGATCTTAGCCTTAGTCCTAGCTAAATTCTTCGATGACTATGAAATTATCTCCAGATATCGAGCGGCGCGGACGAGAGGATTAGGATCTCCTGAATGGGCAGAGTATCCTACCCTCCAAGATTTTGTCGGCTTCTGTTCTCCCGAACGCATCGCTCTGAAAACATCGCCAGATCAGATTTCAGCATTAGATTTTATCGTCACCAAGCTGCGTTACTGGCTGACTAGTAGAGTCGGACAAGCACTATCCCGCCCCAGTACTTTCAGTGCCGATAGTACTTTATTTGTGATGGCAATGCGTGGGGTGAATAACCCTGAAGATGCGGCTATTCTGTCGATGTGTATGTATGGAACGGTATTAAGACGGGCATTTAGCAACCCTAAATCAGTACTGGTAATTGATGAAGCGGCAATCCTGCTCCAATTCCCATCCCTGGCTAATCAGGTGGGTAAACTGTGCGCTAACGGTGCCAAAGCAGGGATTCGAGTGATTCTGTGCGCCCAAGAGCCAACATCGGTTAAGAACTGCGCGGCTGGCGACAGAATTTTAGGTAACTGCGATATTAAGTTAGTGGGGAGGATTCAACCTGAAGTCAGCACTGCCTTCCAAGATATTTTATTGATGCCGCCAGAGATTTTGGCTCCATGTATGACCGACGCATTCTCTCCTAACACAGCCTTGGGCTATTCAAATTGGATGCTCCTCGATGGGCGT
>NZ_JBGSQZ010000129.1:0-8003 GCF_041737865.1 Chamaesiphon sp. | reverse complement strand
GGTGTCCTTAATCAAATCAGAAATCATAAGATTGAACTATTACAGGTACTAGATTGCCCAGAATTCCCCTTACATAACAATGCGGCAGAAACCGATATTAGAGAATATGTCACTCGCCGAAAAATTAGTGGTGGTACACGTTCTGAACTAGGCAGAAAAGCTAGAGATACCTTCGTTGGATTGAAAAAGACTTGCCGGAAGTTAGGGATTTCGTTTTGGAATTATCTTACTTCTAGATTACATGGAGATGAGCAAGTACTATCGTTATCCGATGTGATTCGAGCTAAAGCTGCGGCGAAGATTCCCGTTCTAACCTAGACTTTTTATCGGAAACTATTTGCGCGAGTACATTTATTTGTGGTCTTTGTCACGACCAGATTTTTGGCTAAGCTGTTTTACATCTAAATTTTTTGACTGAATCCCTTACGTTAAGGTTTCTAGAGGATACAAAGAGTGTTTTAAATGTTTGACAGCTTACCAGCATTTATTGAGATCTTACTAATTCCCGTACTGCTAATGGCGATCGTGTCAGGATTGGCAATGTATAAATCCGCTCAATTTCATTGGCTATCTAGGTTATTTATCAATTGGCAAATTTTACGCACAGTACATTTTTTGACTGTGCCAATTTCACTATTATTTGTCTTGTTGCACATTATCATGGGGATTAGAGCTGGCGGTTTGAGGTTGACTCGATCGATGTTTCAACCCTGAAGATTTATATTGAATTTATTTCACCATCCACTAATCTTTATGCCTCCTCAACTCCCCTCCCACCTCAATCGTCGCCAAGCTCTTCAACTCCTGGGGATGTCTGGTATGGGTTATCTACTTAGTAGTTGTAGCAATGAATTTACTGCCCAAGTAGGCGAACTATCCGATCCATTGAATCGATCGTTTGGTGAATTGCTTGTCAAACCCCAACAGCTCATCCCTGAGTTCCCAAAAAGTGCGATCGATCCCAAAGCTCTCATCGTGAATACTTACGACACCACACCCGAAATAGACCCCGATCGGTATCGTTTAACTATCGATGGTGAAGTAAAATTTCCGATCGAGCTAGATCTAACAGCACTAAAACAAATCCCCCCAACATCGATAATTATGCAACACGTTTGCGTCGAAGGTTGGGCAGCGATCGTCCAGTGGGGCGGGTTTAGATTGCGCGATCTAGCTACAATGGTACAGCCAAAAGATAGTGCTAGATACGTTTTATTTCAGTCAGCAGATAAATATACTGAAAGTTGGGATCTCGCTTCCGCACTGCATCCTCAAACCCTGCTTGCCGATCGCATGAATGGGCAACCTCTACCTGCTGAAAATGGTGCGCCATTACGTCTAGCTACACCAATAAAATTAGGCTACAAACTATCTAAATGGGTAACAAAAATCACCTTTGCCAACCAAATTCCTAAGGGCGGTAAAGGCTCTTGGGAAGAGCAAGGTTATGAATGGTTTGGTGGCATTTAGCCGATCCTAAGTTAAATTAATTAATAACGGCCCGATCTGTTATTCCGAAACTCCTTGGCTTCCAATAATTCGTATTCTGGTTCATCGTCGCCATAGGCTCTACTCAATCCCTGCAATGATAATTTACTCCATTCTTCATCACTCCACATTAAACTAATTTATTTGGTGTGACTGCGATCGCATTCGATTTTATCTTTGATAAGTTAAGGTTAGGTTCATGTAATTATCGCTATTTGTGTAGCTTCAGCTCACATTTCTACAGTCTAAACTATGCTAGTCACAAAATTTTTCCGTTTTTTATTTGCAATTTGTCTAAGTTGTGTGCTGTTACTCAATAGTTTTGCCAGTCCAGCTTTAGCTGATGACGGCTCAATTGTGGAAAAAGTAGTAGGAGGTTTTTGGAACGGATTTGGTGGCACGATTGGGGCGGCGGCGGGTGCGGTAACAGTGTGTTATGTGGTTGATGTTGCTATAGCTCCTTTTGCTGCACCAGTAGCAGCATATCTAGCACCAATGTGTCCCGCTATTGGTGCTACTGTTGGAGGCTTTGGTAGTATTGTCGCTGGATCTAAAGTGGCTGGACACGCTTAGTCGTTGTGTTTGATTACTTGAAACCCCTGTAGACCTCGCGATCTACAGGGGTTTCATATGGATAGAGCTATTATCTAGTCAACACCCTCAATTCGGTCTTCAACTTCTTGATACAAGTCGCGGAGCTTATCGAGATTCTCTGCACTGGTTTCCCAATAACCACGTCCATTGACTTCCAACAGCGTCGAAACGATCTTACGGAACGAATTAGGATTGAGATCCATCAACCGTTTGCACATGTCCGCATCCTTGATAAATGTGTCATTGGTTTCCTCATAGATCCAGTTATCCACTGCACCTGCTGTCGCACTCCAACCGCTGGTATTTACCAACCGTTTGGATAGTTCGCGGACACCTTCATAACCGTGGGAGAGCATCCCCTCATACCATTTTGGATTGAGTAACTTTGTCCGTGCATCTAAGCGGACAGTCTCGGAGAGGGTACGAACTTGAGCGTTAGCAGTAGTTGTATCGGCGATGAAGGAGGTGGGCTTTTTGCCGTCTGTCCGTAGGTTAGCGACGATTTTGGTGGGGTCTGAGTCGTAATAGTGGGATACGTCGGTCAGACTGATTTCTGAGGAATCGAGGTTCTGGAAGGTGACATCTGCTGTCTTGAGGGCGGTTTCAAAGATTTGACGGTTTTGGGACATTGTGCCGGGATTGTCAGCACTGAAGGCAAAGGATTTGCGTCCGAGGTACATTTCCTGAAGTTCGGCTTCATTGTCCCAGGTGCCATTTTCGATCGCGAGGTTGACGTTCGAGGAGTAGGAACCGGAGGCGTTGGAGAAGACGCGGGTAGCTGCTTGGCGCAGGTTAATTCCCATCTCTTCCGCTTGGGCGAGGGCATGTTTGCGGATGAAGTTCATTTCGAGGGGTTCGTCGGCTTCGGCGGCCATTTTCACGGCTTGGTCGAGCAGGTTCATCTGGTTGATAAACAGGTCGCGGAATACGCCGGAACAGTTGATTACCACATCGATACGGGGGCGACCGAGTTCTTCAAGGGAGATCATCTGGAGTTTGTTGATCCGACCTAAGGCATCAGGGACGGGTTTGACACCGACCATCCACATGATTTGGGCGAGGGATTCGACGTAGGTTTTGATGTTATCTGTACACCAGAGGACACAGGCGATCGTTTCGGGATATTGACCGTTATTATCGCGCATCTGCCGATCGAGCAACCGATCTACCACAACTTTAGCTGACTTCACTGCGGCTTCGGTCGGAATTGATTGAGGGTCGAGGGCGTGCATGTTCTTACCTGTGGGTAAGACATCAGGGTTGCGGATGGGGTCGCCGCCTGGCCCTGGGAGGACATATTCACCGCCCAATCCTTGGAGCAGTGCAGCGAGTTCGTTGTCTGCACAGACTTGTTTGAGGCAGAATTCGAGATAGGCGAATAGGGGTTTGATCTCGTCGAGATTGACTTGTTTATAGCCAGATGCGTAGAGAGATTCGACCCAAGCTTCTTTCGGCCCCATGTTGAATAAGTTCAACCGAGCGACGATGGAAATCCGTCCTTCATCGTTAATTCGGGGGGTAACAATCGAAGTAACAGCTTCGCGGATGGCGAGGGTGATATCTTGCAACAGTTGGACATCTGCGAGGATACCGCGATCGTTATTTTGATAGACTTCTTCTAGATTTCGTCCCAGACTATCGGTGATAATCCGAGGTAAACCTTTGAGTCCTTCTTCTTCCCGATCGAGTGACGCTATATTTACTAATGTAGCGACTGCTTCTTCGGCTGTCGGTGGTTTACCAATGACGTGAAGTCCACAGGGCAGTAAGCGGGATTCGATTTCCATCAGGCGGCTATAGACTGAGCCGACGATATTATCTCGCGCTTCGATTTCCATTGTCCCTGCATCAACATCGGGCAGGACGATATCTTTGTCAAGGTTACAAATCCGCGCTTTGTCCATAATTGTGTTGACAATTTGGACACCACGACCGCCATCTCGCAAGGACTGGTAGGAGCCGACGAGTTCGCCGAGTTCCTGCAATCCTCGGTAGAGTCCAGCATTTTCAGCCGGAGGAGTCAGGTAAGAAATAGTTTCGGCATAGGAACGACGTTTCGCAATTGTCGCTTCGCTGGGATTATTCGCGGCGTAGTAATAGAGGTTTGGAATATTCCCGATCAAACTATCAGGGAAGCACTCATTAGACATCCCCATCTGTTTACCAGGCATAAATTCGAGCGAACCGTGAGTACCAAAGTGCAGGACTGCATCTGCTTCCCAAACTTTTTCCAGGTAGGTATAGTAAGCGGCGAAACCGTGGTGAGGACTCGCGGAACGGGAGAATAATAACCGCATCGGGTCGCCTTCATAACCGAAGGTAGGCTGAACGCCAATGAAGATATTCCCGAAGTGCTTGCCGTAGATAACTAGATTTTGACCGTCACTATTGAGGTTTCCTGGTGGTGGCCCCCAACTTTCGTGAAGTTTCTCAGAATAAGGTGTGAGTGCTTCATATTCAGGCACTGACATCCGATAAGCAACGTTCAGTTCGGGACTATTATATTGAGCTTGAGCATCGTTAATTACGGCTTCGAGCAATTCTTTCGCCGATGCGGGGATATCCTGGACATCATAGCCATCTTTCTTCATGCCCTGCATGACTTCAAAGATCGAACCAAATACATCAAGATAAGCGGCTGTACCGACGTTTCCTTTATCAGGGGGAAAACTAAAGACCGTAATCGCTACTTTCTTGTCTACTTTTGGCTTGCGGCGCAGGTTTGCCCATTTCATGGCGCGTCCGGCGATCGCTTCGATCCGATCCTGGAGCGCAATTGCCCGCCCAGTCATGCCATCGCGACCTGAAAGGATGATTGGCTCGATCGCACCGTCTAGCTCAGGAATGGCTACCTGTAAGGCAACCTGAATCGGGTGCAAACCTAAATCGCTTTCTTCCCATTCTTCAGTAGTTTGGAAGACGAGCGGAAGTGCCACCATATAGGGACGATTCAATCGTTTGAGGAGATCGATCGCTTTGGGGTGATCCTGACGAGCTGGGCCGCCAACTAGGGCAAATCCAGTCAGGGAGACGACTGCATCGACGATCGCATTATCTTTATCGAGCGGATCGAAGAAGAAGGCTTCCAAAGGCTTGGAGAAGTCCAGTCCACCAGAGAAGACGGGAACGACTTTCGCGCCCATTGCTTCTAGTTCCTGGATGACTGCGACATAGTGCGCTGCATCGCCTGTGATGATGTGGGTGCGTTGTAATACTAGACCGATACAGGGTGCATTAGGATCGGCGATCGAGACATTGCGACGACTACTTTGCCAATTCAGATATTCCTTGACATCCTCGAACATTTGCGGAGCCAACGGATGCCAGATCCCAATGTCAGGGAAAGTAACAGGATCTTGATATTTAATTTCTCCGGCTGAAGCAGTGGAATTGAGGGTATCATCTTCTTTGAGGACATACCGATCCGCCAACATCAGCAGGAAGTTTTCCAAATTCTCAGGCGTACCACCGAGCCAATACTGGAAACTTAACATAAAGTTTCGTGCATCTTGGGCTTTCTCGATCGGCAGATACTTGAGAATATTTGGGAGCGTATTTAATAACTTGAGCATTCCATCTTGGAAGCTACCTGCGCCAGCCTTGGCTTTGCGCTTCTTCATGAACTCACCGATCGCACTCTTGGATTGACCCAAAGTAGCGAGGGAGAAACTCCCCATCTTATTCAGACGCATCACTGCGGGCATCGAAGGGAACACCACCGCGACATCTAGACTATCCCGATAGGGTTCGACCGCCGCAACTAGTTTCTCAGCCAAATCTTCAATAAAAATTAGTGAAGCGATGAAGATATTGGCGCGAGAAACATCCTCTTGCAGTGCTGCGTAGTTGTCAGGATCGCGGAGTTCTTCTAGGAGATAGCCACTAATTTCGATCGCGACTTTTGGGTTGTGGTCGTTAATGGCATTCACAGCCGCAGAGATGGCACTCTGGTACTGTGGCTCTAAGACGACATAGACCACCTTTAATAACTGTCTGCCCTGGATATTGTCGGGGGCGATATGTCTAATGGTGGACTTGACGTTGGTGAACATGCGGGAAGGCTCCTACGGAATAAAATCTGGTGGGTAAATTCGGAAAAAAGAACTTTTGGGTGCGATCCCGTAACTTCAGGAGGTAAGTGAAAACAATTTCTGACCTGTTGTAGCGTCTGCTTATTGGGGTGTCGCTCTCTATTGGTTTTAGCAGAAAATCCCATAGGGGTGAGAGTTCCCAGCGTTATCCGACACAATTTGCAATGAAAAAGTTAATATTTGTTTGTATTCAGATACAAATATTAAATCTTTCTAAACTTATCTACATAAATCTTGATAATAGAGTAAAGATTCTGAGCGATCTTATTCCTAGGTGGTAGATCTCACTTCCTGCCATGAATCGTTCGATCGAACTGGATCGATCGAACGATGCTGTGAAGCACGCGATTGGATGGTGCAGAAGTTGTCAACCCGCGCCGAGTTATCAAAGTTGAATGTCTAGATCGAAAGACTCATAGCGACCGTTCCCGCTCTGTCCCTGTCAGTCAAAGGGGATTTATACTAAACGTAAACCCACTCGAAATCGAGAAAAAGTCATGGCAACTGAATTTAAGCACATTATGTTGATGGTCAAAAATATCCCGACATCACTGAAATTTTACAGTGAAGGCTTGGGACTTCCAGTAAAAATGTCTAGCCCTGGATGGGCTGAATTAGATGCCAATGGCACGACAATCGCCCTCCACGCAGCCGAATCAAATGCTGAAACTGGCTCCTCTCCGATTTTGAGCTTCCACGTCGATGATATTCAAAGTGCGATCGCTACCCTAGAACAACTAGGCGCAAGCCTCGAAGGTCGTGTTCGAGAACCTTCTTTTGGTAAAGTCGCCGCCATCCGTACACCTGATGGTCATTTGGTCAGTTTGCTACAACCAACTGCAAAAAGTGCCGTCTAACTATATTAGTCATGGTGCGATCGTTATTCAATATCTAAATATCGTGGTTAAGATCATCGCACCAATTATTAGATTTTATGAACGAAACCATTTTCAGCAAAATCATCCGTAGGGAAATTCCTGCGGACATTGTATATGAAGACGATCTCGCCCTGGCCTTCCGCGATGTTCATCCCCAAGCACCAGTACATATATTAGTGATCCCCAAACAACCAATCGTCTCGATCGCGGAAGCCACCGCCGCAGATGCCGTTTTATTAGGTCACCTTTTGTTAACAGTCAAGCAAGTGGCCACTCAGGAAGGATTAGATGAAGGTTATCGAGTCGTGATTAATACGGGTACCGATGGCGGTCAGACAGTATTTCACCTGCATTTACATCTGCTAGGCAAGCGGATGATGACTTGGCCGCCTGGTTGAGCCGCTAATGTGTAGATTTTATAGCCGAATTCATATTCCCTTAAAAAGGTTACGCTCAATATCTTTTAGCGACTCTGCACTGGTATAAAAATCGGCAGATATCGCGAACTTTGATGAGAATCCAAAAGAAGTTTGTGAAAAAGCTTTACAAACCTCAATACATGGTTTAATATAGAGTCATGGGGTTGAGCAATCAACACCGCACCTTGAAAATTCATCGCAATCATAAACAAATGACCACTACCTTACAACGTCGCGAAAGCGCAAATGTATGGGAACGCTTTTGTAGCTGGACCACATCCACCGAGAACCGCATTTATGTTGGTTGGTTCGGTGTACTGATGGTTCCTACATTGCTTTCCGCAACCATCTGTTTCATCATCGCTTTCATCGCTGCACCTCCTGTAGACATCGATGGAATCCGTGAGCCAGTCGCTGGTTCTTTAATGTTCGGTAACAACATCATCTCTGGTGCAGTTATTCCTTCATCTAATGCCATCGGTCTTCACTTCTACCCAATCTGGGAAGCAGCATCCTTAGACGAGTGGTTATAC
>NZ_JBGSQZ010000115.1:0-1505 GCF_041737865.1 Chamaesiphon sp. | reverse complement strand
ATTACGGCATCACAAAGCATTGGGGTCGCCTATATTTTGGTTCATGCTTTGGATGATGGGGCGAAACGTTTCTATGAAGTTAATGGCTTTGTGGCAATTCCCGAACGACCATTGACGCTATTTTTACCTGTTGCTACTGCTATCTTAGCGATGCAGTCTCAGGAGTGATATGTCTCAATTTCCCCACGACGAATTCGCCAAAAATTTATTTGAACTACTACTCACACCCTTTGGTGGTGTAGAGATCGAACGCAGCGTTCAGCCAGAAGCCAAAGCCGTAGATATTTACTTCCAACCGACTCAACCAGTTCCGCCCGACCATCAGATCGGTTTATTAGCCCGCTGCATTACTCAACCAGCCATCTTTGAGCCTTTTCGCAATCCCGTTGGTGTCGGCGAGATCCAGATCTGTATTGCGAAGTTATTTGAGATTCAACAAGAGTTGACACGAGAACGGAAACGACTCAAACAGACAGATACCGCCGAAATCAAACCTCAATTATAGATACTCACGCTTAAACTAGAACTAGAGGCTCAACAAGTTGGTCGAGCAGAGGGTCGAACAGAAGAAGGACAGGCTTTAATTCTGCGGCAATTGACTCGACGAGTGGGCAATGTGCCGATCGAGACGGAAATTAGGGTTAAGGCTTAATCACTGGTGCAGTTGGAGGATCTAGGTGAAGCTTTGTTAGATTTTGCCAAGATTGAGGATTTATTAGCTTGGTTGGATGGCGATCTCAATAAATAAAGTATCGAGCCAGAGGAGCAAAATTTAGCCATGAGACTATCTGCACTGTATATCGAGAAGATTCAAGAGGCTCAACAAGTTGGTGAAGCCAGATGTCGTCAGGAGGGTCGCACAGAAGGTGAGCGGGAATTGGTGATGTTGCTATTAACCGAAAAGCTCGGTGATGTTTCCACTGAGTTGTGTCAGGAGATCGCCGGATTATCTGCGTTGTTGCGGTTTGGTGCGATGGCAGATTTGACTGGATGGCTAGCTAATCATCGTTAGTCAATGGTGGGGTGCGCTTGCGCTCCCCCAAGGGTGGTCGAACTAGCGGAATGTGGGATCGATGCATTGATGGGAATGGAGGTAGGACACAGTAGCCTGCATCGATATGTCCAGAAACAAGAACTAGAAATGCCAGCCATACTCGACACGATCGAGATTTGCATAAAGCTCCGGGGCAAACAGTAGGAGAAGTGATGACACCTCATGCAGTTTCCATCTCTGCTGCTACGCCGCTTCCTGAAGCCGCTAGAATCATGCATGATAAAAAGATTCACCGTTTACCTGTGGTAGATGAACACAATCACCCGATCGGCATTATTACCGAAAGTGACATCGTTCGCGCGATCGCGGTTGTATAAATTTAGATAAGATCGATACAGCGAAATCCCCGACTTCTTGAAGAAGTCGGGGATTTTGACCATTCTAGCTTACTACTCGATCAAACTATCAAGAATTAGACAATGTTTCCGGTTCGTGCAATACGCCTGCAATA